>NZ_JFXG01000012.1:0-140088 GCF_000588015.1 Acinetobacter sp. 1294243 | reverse complement strand
TAAGGTACACCAACCTGACGAGAAAGAAGGATGTGTTCACGAGTTTGTGGCATTGGACCGTCAGTCGCAGCACACACAAGGATCGCGCCGTCCATCTGAGCAGCACCAGTAATCATGTTTTTAACGTAATCGGCGTGGCCCGGGCAGTCAACGTGCGCGTAGTGACGAATTGGAGAATCGTATTCTACGTGTGAAGTATTAATTGTAATACCACGTGCTTTTTCTTCAGGTGCTGAGTCGATTTGTGAGTAATCTTTCGCTTCACCGCCGTAAGTTTTTGCACAGATAGTTGCAATCGCAGCAGTTAAAGTTGTTTTACCATGGTCAACGTGACCGATTGTGCCCACGTTTACGTGTGGCTTATTACGTTCAAACTTGGCTTTAGCCATGATGATCTTCCTTTATAAACTACTCATGGAGGGTCACCCCATGAGCACTTGGTTTTTAACTAAGAAATTAGTTTGGGCTTATAGTAATCGAAAGATTACTCGTCGTCACCTTTTTTACCGCCAGCTTGGAATTTAGCGATGATGCCTTCAGCCACGTTACGTGGAGTTTCAGCATATTTAGCAAATTCCATAGAGTAAGTCGCACGACCTTGAGACATAGAACGCATTTGAGTCGCGTAACCAAACATCTCAGCAAGAGGAACTTCTGCACGAATTGCTTTTGTTCCACCAGGAAGATCGTCCATACCTTGAACCATACCACGACGACGGTTTAAGTCACCCATGATATCGCCCATGTAGTCTTCTGGAGTTTCTACTTCAACTTTCATGATAGGTTCAAGAAGGATAGGATCCGCTTTCATGAAACCATCACGGAAGGCATAAGAACCTGCCATTTTGAACGATAATTCGTCAGAGTCGACGTCATGGTAAGAACCGTCGAATAATGTCGCTTTAATACCAACAACAGGGTAACCAGCTAATACACCATTCTTCATACGTTCTTGAATACCTTTGTCAACCGCGCCAAAGAATTCTTTAGGTACTACACCACCAACAACTTCTTCAACGAATTGGTATTCTTTACCAGCTTCTTCAACATCAAGCGGTTCAAGACGTACATATACGTGACCAAACTTACCTTTACCACCAGTTTGACGTACGAACTTACCTTCTTGTTCAACAGACTTTTTGATCGTTTCACGGTAAGCAACCATTGGTTTACCAATGTTAGCTTCAACACCGAATTCACGCTTCATACGGTCAACAATGATGTCAAGGTGAAGTTCACCCATACCAGCAATAATTGTCTGACCAGATTCTTCGTCTGTACGAACACGGAACGATGGATCTTCTTTAGCCAAACGACCTAAAGCGATAGACATTTTTTCTTGGTCTGCTTTAGTTTTTGGTTCAACAGCCAATGAAATTACTGGCTCTGGGAATTCCATACGCTCAAGAGTAATGATGTTTTTCTCATCACATAATGTATCACCAGTTGTAACGTCTTTAAGACCTACACACGCTGCGATATCACCTGCACGGATTTCATCAAGATCTTGACGTTCGTTCGCATGCATTTGCACGATACGACCGATACGTTCACGCTTAGCTTTAACTGGGTTATAAACCGGATCACCTTGTTTAAGAACACCAGAGTAAACACGTACGAATGTTAAGTTACCTACGAATTTGTCGTTCATGATTTTGAACGCAAGTGCAGAGAACGGAGCTTCGTCAGATGCTTCACGAGACGCTTTAGTTTCGTCTTTGTCGTCAAGGATACCTTCGATCGCTTTAACTTCTGTAGGTGATGGTAAGAATTCAATTACAGCATCCAACATACGTTGAACACCTTTGTTCTTGAACGCAGAACCACAAAGCATTACTTGAATTTCAGAAGCTAATGTACGAGCACGTAAACCAGCGATGATGTCTTCTTTAGAAAGATCACCTTCTTCTAGGTACTTGTCCATTAATTCTTCAGAAGCTTCAGCCGCAGCTTCAACCATTTTTGTACGCCATTCGTTAGACGTATCAACTAGGTCAGCTGGGATATCAGCATATTCAAACTTCATACCTTGAGATGCTTCATCCCAGATAATCGCTTTCATTTCGATAAGGTCAACAACACCCTGGAATGTATCTTCAGCACCAATTGGCACAACGATAGGAACAGGATTACCACCTAAACGAGTTTTAACTTGCTCAACAGCACGGAAGAAGTTTGCACCAGTACGGTCCATCTTGTTCACGAATGCTAAACGAGGCACTTTATATTTGTTCGCTTGACGCCATACAGTTTCAGACTGAGGTTGTACACCACCTACAGCACAGTAAACCATGCACGCACCGTCAAGAACACGCATAGAACGTTCAACTTCGATTGTGAAGTCTACGTGTCCCGGGGTGTCAATTACGTTGATACGGTGTTGTTCGAATTGGTTACCCATACCAGACCAGAAACAAGTCGTAGCAGCAGAGGTAATTGTAATACCACGCTCTTGCTCTTGTTCCATCCAGTCCATTGTTGCTGCACCGTCGTGTACTTCACCAATTTTGTGAGATACACCTGTGTAGAACAAAATACGTTCAGTTGTAGTTGTTTTACCTGCGTCAATGTGCGCAGAAATCCCGATGTTACGGTAACGAGTAATTGGGGTTTGGCGAGCCATGATGTCTACATTCCTAAATGTTATATTTAAAACAGGACGCACCAATTAAATTGATGCGCGCGAATATCCAAACAGGCAACTTAAATACCTGCAAAGCCCCCACTTTGATAGAGAGCAATGTTGAATCGAGCTGCTGTACGCATGAATATTCTCCTGAATAAGGCCTGTTTTATCCGCTTAGAAACGGTAGTGAGAGAAGGCTTTGTTAGCTTCAGCCATACGGTGCACATCTTCACGTTTTTTGATTGCTGCACCTTTACCTTCAGCTGCATCAAGCAACTCACCAGCAAGACGTAAAGCCATCGTTTTTTCAGAACGCTTAGCAGCAGCATCTACTAACCAACGCATAGCTAAGGCAGTACGACGGGATGGGCGCACTTCCATAGGTACTTGATAAGTAGCACCACCAACACGGCGTGCTTTTACTTCAACCATAGGACGAACTTTTTCAAGAGTAGTCTCGAAAAATTCAACTGGGTCTACTTTGTTTTTTTCTTGAACGCGTTCTAAAGCACCGTAAACGATACTTTCTGCAATAGATTTTTTACCATCTTGCATTACGTGGTTCATGAATTTAGCGATTGTTTGGCTGCTAAATTTTGGATCTGGAAGGATCTCACGAGCAGCGACTACGCGACGTCTTGGCATTTTAATACACCTAATAATATGACACTTCAGGATGATCCAGCAGTTTGTACAAGTGTCATGTACACGACGCTGGCCTTACTATACGTCGCTTGAATTACAAATCTATGAAGAATTCAAACAAGCGAAACGCTAAAGGGCTTATTCGACTAGTTTCCTAGAATTACTTCTTAGGACGCTTAGTACCGTATTTAGAACGTGATTGATTACGATCTTTAACACCAGCACAGTCTAATGAACCACGAACGGTATGGTAACGTACACCCGGTAAGTCTTTAACACGACCACCACGGATAAGAACAACACTGTGCTCTTGTAAGTTATGGCCTTCACCACCGATGTAGCTAGATACTTCAAAACCTGAAGTTAAGCGAACACGGCAAACCTTACGCATAGCTGAGTTAGGTTTTTTAGGTGTAGTTGTATAAACACGTGTACAAACACCACGACGTTGTGGACAAGCCTTCAACGCAGGAACTTTGGATTTTTCAACCAAAGTCGTACGACCCTTACGGATCAACTGATTCGTTGTTGCCATATGGCAATTCTCCCGTTATTAAAAAACCTTAAAAAGAAAATACCTCTTTTTAAGGGCACATAATTGTAAGCCAAGATGCAAAAATGGTCAACACGGCAATACTTACCAAATGTTGACCATATCAATGTTTGACAGCACGATTTACAAATTTAAATAGAGGCTATTTTTACTTTTTAAACCTTCACTTTGTAAGCGTATTGTTAAGAGTATTTTTTATCTTCTAATATCTCGTCATCATCCTCTGGTGTTAGAGCAGGCTTTTGTTCAGTATGCTCATGTTCTGTCACATGTTTGTCAGCAAGTTTTTCTAAGCCCTTATGAACATTTTCCTGAACTTTCTCTTCACTTTTTTCGCTTTCTGTAGGTTTTAACACAATAGATACTTTCGAGATTACCTCGTGATTTTCTACTTTATGATGATGAGCAGCATGAATATTGCCATCTTCGCCTACATTTAAAAGTCTTGGGCTTGCTTTTTGAATGAGTGTAACCGCAGCATAATAAGCCTGTAGTGGAGATAAATGCTCACTTGGATGTTCGTTTAAATAATGTCTTGCAGCTCCAAAAATTGCCTGAGCTTTATGTCCTACATCTTCTTGTAATTTCCAGCTATATACTGCACTTAAAACAGCCCCTGCAACTGGAGTAAACTTACCAAAAGCTGAAAGTTTAGGAATACGATTTAACCATTCCCATTTAAACTCCCCTTCTTCATCTGTTAGCCAGCTCTTTAAAGTATCTATATCTGTGGTTGAACCTAATACTTGCTGAAATTGATGAATATCTTGAGTTTCCAACATATTTCGCAATGTTTTTAAAGCCAACAAGAGAGTTTGTTTCTCTGCAATCAGGCTAATGTCAACTTCTTTAAAAATAAACTCAACAACATCTTGGTCTGCTACCTCCAGCAGATCAAAGCCATGTGACCTTCCTGTCTGGTAAATAGTTCTTAAAACCAAAACCAATGAAACTGGAATATCTACAGCTGCACCAACAACGCCTGATACACCTGTAATTGCACCTTGTACAGTCGCAATGAGCTTGTTTTGTTCTATAAGCGCCTGACTTAGACGTTGAGAACGACCTGTATCTTTAGTTAATTCAAATAAATCTTTAGCACCGGCTTCTTCTAGGATTTTTTCAGTTAAGGTACTTTTTGAACTAAAGTCATTTAACCAATTAAATAAATGGCCTGAGATTTTTTCATCCCAATCTGGCGAAAGAAATGTAGCAACACCATTTACTTTTTTAAAATGTCGACCAAATACCTGACGTGTGACTTTTGGTAAATGTTCTCTTAGCATTTGTTGAGGACTTTCATATTGCTCAACTTCAAATGGGCTTTTTGTTCTCGATCTACCTTCAACAGTTTTTCCAGTTGGGATTGGTTCAATTACCTTACTGACGTCACCTGATTGGTTCTGTTGCAAGATACTCAATCCTGTAGAACTGAGCTTTTTAGCCACTCCGAAGACCTGAGAAAACAAATTGTCAGATTGATTATTATTAAATTTTGTCATCAAGTACCTCGATTTTTTAATTTATCTAATTAGAGATAAATACTAGGTGGAATGTGGATTTATCTCAACTTGAATGTGTGTATTTTAGTTAACCCTAAATGCAACATACTATGTATTTGGTTATTTTTTTTAAATGTAAAATTGTCATAAAGATTTGCCATAAGAAATAAAAATCCTTTCTGCTATCATGTTAACAACGAAAAACATGAGTCCCGTTTTCTTACAGCTATATTCTCCTATTCATTTTCATAGCTGTTGAACACGATAGACTCTTAAATATCACCATAAAGGGACCTGTAGATGAAACGTGTTGTAATCACTGGTATGGGTATTAACTCATGTATCGGTAACTCTTTAGAAGCAGTTACTCATTCACTTCAAAATGGAATCTCCGGGACACGTTTTAACCCAACTTATGCTGAACTCAATTTTAAAAGTCATGTCAGCGCTGCTGCAGAACAAGACTTTGATAATATCGACCGTAAATTAAAACGCTTCATGGGCGTATGTGCGATGTATGCATACAACGCTGCTGTAGCTGCAGTTGAACATGCAGGCCTTACTCCTGAACAACTTGCTGGTAATCCACGTTATGGTATTGCAGGTGGTTCAGGTGGTGGCTCAACTGCTTCTGTTGTTGAAATGACAGAATTATTAGAGACTAAAGGCGCACGTAAAGTGGGTCCATTCTTCGTACCACGTAACATGTCAAACACCATTACTGCAAACGTAGGTGTTGCATTTAAACTACAAGGTATTTCACATACTATTACAAGTGCTTGCGCAACTTCTGCAGATGCAATTGGTTATGCGTACAACTTAATTCAACTTGGCAAACAAGACCTTATGCTTGCTGGTGGCGGTGAAGAAGATCACTGGTCTCAAAGTTTATTGTTTGATGCAATGGGCGCACTTTGCTCGAAATATAACGACTCTCCAGAAACAGCATCTCGCCCATATTCAGCAGACCGTGACGGCTTCGTTATTGCTGGCGGTGGCGGTTTCGTAGTACTTGAATCACTTGAGCATGCGCAAGCACGTGGTGCGAACATTTTAGCTGAAGTAGTAGGTTATGCTGCGAACAGTGATGGCGCGGACATGGTTGCTCCAAGTGGTGAAGGTGCTACACGTTGTGTATTAATGGCACTTGAAGAAGCTAAGCAACACGGCGTAGAGAAAATTGACTATGTAAATACACATGGTACTTCTACTCCAGCCGGTGACATTACAGAACTTAAAGCAATGGAACGTGCATTTGGTGAAGGTAACGTACCTCCTCTTAGCTCAACCAAATCTATGACAGGTCATAGCTTGGGTGCAGCTGGTGTACAAGAAGCTATTTACTCAGTGCTAATGATGCAAAATGACTTTATTGCACCAAACATCAACGTGACTGAACTTGATGAAGGCGCAAAACCTTTTGATATCGTACTTGAAAAACGTGATGCAAAATTGAATACTGTAATGAGTAACAGTTTTGGCTTTGGCGGTGTTAACGCTTGCCTTATTTTCAAGAAGTGGGATGCATAATCCCACCTAGGATTATCGATGGATGCACCTTCTGATGCTTTTTTGTGGGTAAAAGCATTACATATTATTGCCGTGGTTTGCTGGTTCGCTGCTTTGTTCTACTTACCACGTCTATATGTTTATCATGCTATGAGTGAAGATGCTGCAAGTCATCAACGCTTTGAGGTAATGGAACGCAAGTTGTATCGTGGAATTATGTGGCCTTCGATGATTGCTACATTAATTACCGCCCATTTCCTTGTAGAGTGGGGTGATGCAACTCGACATTACCATCAAGCGACTTGGTTTTACCTCAAAGTTGGATTAGTGGCTTTATTAGTGATTTATCATTTGGTATGTGGCTATTATCGTAAAAAGCTCATCGGAAATGCTCACTATAAATCACATAAGTTTTGGCGCTTCTTTAATGAAATGCCAACCTTAATTTTATTTGCTGTTGTGATTTTAGTTGTTGTAAAGCCTCAGTTCTAACTGGGGCTTTTACTTTTCTTATCTAAGAAGTCTTATATTCACAATAATAAAATTATGAAATTCATTTAAAGTTTTATGAAAACAGAACTATAAACTAATGAATAGCCACGGCTCTTTATTTAATAACACATGATCTATACTATGCTAAACAAATAGATGAACTCATTTAATGGCAAAGCTATGCTAACTTTTAGTGCCCTTAAACGCTTAATCCATACACAATTTATTCTTCTTATACTTTTTATTTTCCGTCACTTAAAAAACTATCCGATTAGACATTTGTCTGCTCAAGAAAAATTATTGGCACAAATGGTTTTCGGCGACATGCTCGATTGTGAACGGCCTAAAATTATTGCTACGCGCTACCTCCCTTGGCAAAGTTGCGGTATTTTCATGGCCCCAAATGGGAATATTTATGTCAATCCTGCTGATTACAGCGAAAATTACGCTCTAGAGTCTAAGTTTATGCAGGGTATTTTTATTCACGAACTCACCCACGTCATGCAATATCAAAAAGGCATTCATGTACTATTTAAAGGTGCTTTATTACAATCAGCCTATTACCTCAGCTTTAAAAGTTACAATCCCTACAAATATACCTACCACCCTGACAAGGCATTTAGTACGTATAATATTGAACAGCAAGGCGAAATTGCACGCGACATTTGCTCTGGGAAAATCCCAAATATTATCTGTTCACCTCAACTTCATTTGTAACTAAATAATCAATCTCGCTGTGAACGTAACATTTTTTGCGTAATGTAAATAAGAATTCTTATAAATCAGAAATACTTATCTAAACTATAAAAGTGGGCTTATTCAATTCAAATTATTGAAAAAAATAGAACAGACTTATTCCAAATTAGCTTGTGATAAGGCAGTATACAAACAATAAAAATAATGAAGCCTGTTTCTATTCTATACAGAAAATCTCGTTATTTTTACGCAGAAAATATGGGATTGGTATATATTATTGATCTTGACATTTTTGTTTACTATTTTAATTGTTTACTATCGTATCATACACATCGTTGAAAAATTATATCCATAAAAATCAACACCGTGTGTATCTATATTCGTTATGATCTAGGATTAGGTTTGAATGAAAAGTTTTAAAGTTGCCCTTGCTCAGTTTTCTCCGCATATTGGCAATATTGACTCAAACACCCAAAAGATGATTGAGCAAGTAAATCAGGCGAAAAAACAAGACGCTGACCTGATTATTTTTCCCGAGCTTTCTGTTATTGGTTATCCAGCTGAAGATCTATTGTTACGTCCAAACTTAAATAAACGTATGCAAAAGGCTTTTGCACAACTTGCCGAAGTTAAAGATATTGTTATGGTTTTCGGGTTCGTAAACCAGACAGAAGATGGTCAACGTTATAATTCTGCTGCTGTCATGAAAGACGGTCAGGTTTTGGGTGTTTTTAACAAACATAATTTACCAAACTATGGCGTCTTTGATGAAAAACGTTATTTCCAAAAAGGGCATCAGCATTTGGTGTTTGAATATCTTGGACATAAGTTTGGTGTATTAATCTGTGAAGATATCTGGTCAATTAATACGGTTAAACAGTTGAGCCAATTAAATGTTGATACAGTTCTTGTACTCAACTCATCACCATATGAAGTCGGCAAACCACAACACCGTATACAGACCTTAAGTGAACTTGCAAAACAACTTCATCTAAATATTGTTTACGTTAACCAAGTGGGCGGACAAGACGATTTAATTTTTGATGGTACAAGTTTTGTCAGTAATCAAAATGGTGAGATTGCTTTACAAGCACCGAGCTTTAAAGAAGATATTTATATTGCTGAATTTGACCGTGATACAAAGTTATATAAAGTCACTGAATCTGCTCCTGCATTAGAAACATTTGCAGAAATCTATCAAGGTTTAGTCATGGCAACTCGTGACTATGTAGAGCGCTCAGGCTTCCCAGGTGTGATTCTGGGTCTTTCTGGTGGTATCGACTCTGCCCTTACACTTGCGATTGCTGTGGATGCAATCGGTGCAGAAAAAGTGCAAGCTGTAATGATGCCTTATACTTACACTTCTCAAATTAGTGTAGAAGATGCGGCTGAACAAGCTCGCCGTATGGGTGTGACTTTCGGTATTGCTGAAATTCACTCAATCGTAAATAGCTTCATGCAAACGCTGTATCCTTTCTTTGGTAATTCACCAGCTGATGCAACTGAAGAAAATTTACAAGCGCGTGCTCGTGGCACATTGCTTATGGGTTTATCAAACAAGTTTGGTAATTTAGTCCTTGCTACAGGGAATAAATCTGAACTTTCAGTTGGCTACTGTACGCTTTATGGCGATATGGTTGGTGGCTTTGCGGTTCTAAAAGATGTTTATAAAACTATTGTATTTGAATTAGCAAAATACCGTAACAGCTTAAGCGAAACCCCTGTGATTCCTGAGCGTGTGATTACCCGCCCACCTTCAGCAGAACTTCGCCCAGATCAAAAAGACCAAGACTCTTTACCAGCATATGATGTATTGGATGCCATCCTTTACGCATACATTGAAGAAGATTTAGGTCAGGCCGACATTATTGCCAAAGGTTTTGATAAAGAAGTTGTTGAAAAAGTCATCCGTTTAGTTGATCGTAATGAGTACAAACGTCGTCAAGGTGCGATTGGCCCGAGAATTACCTCTCGTGCATTTAGTCGCGAACGACGTTATCCGATTGTCAACGGTTGGACAGCGAATGACTGAGCAGAAAAACTCATCAAAAACTACAGCACTTGCTCAAGCACTTTTGCTTGAGCAGGTGGAATTTTTCAAAAAACAATTATCTATAGAAAACTCACCTATTTATTTCCAGCAGTTCATTCAGTTGTTTATGCAACATGCTGACGAAATCAAGCTACATGAAGTTGTTGATTTAGAGCAACTACAAGCCGTTGTGAAACGCTATGCTTTTGAAATGCAGCTAGGTGCTGGTTTACTTGAGTTTATTGGGGAAATCGCGCAGCGTATTTATTTATCTGCTATGAAGTCTCCAATTCAGTTACAAGACTTGGTCTCTGACCACCAATTTGAAATGTGGCTTTCTAAATTTTTAGAAATGGAACATATTCCTCATTATCTTAATCAGTTTTTAAGAACTAGCCCTTCTGTACAACAGCTTTGCCAATATATTGCAACCTCGACTCTAGAACAAAAATTACCAAAACTTCTAACTGCATCTAGAGTAGATGACTACCATTTTGAATGGCAACATAAGCTCAAAAAATTCTCTTTTTTACAACAACAACGCCTCGAGCATAAACTTGAAACTTGGATTGCCAGTTTTATTCATGAGCAACTTACAGAATTAAGTCTTTTATCGAGTGAAGATTTAGAAAGTCTAGTACGTCATGTTTGGGAAGATATTAGACATAAAAAAATGTATGAATTTATGAAACAGCTCACTCCTCTCGATGTAGAAGAGTTCTTTGTTTTAATTTACGAATACTGGAAAGAATTACGCCAATCGCAATTTATGCAAGATCTGATTTTGTATGGTGTCGAAGTTTTTTATGACTTTTATAAAGATCAGAGTTTATTTGAAGTATTAAGTGAGATTGGATTAACCGAAAGCGACTTACAAACAGAAGCTTTACGTTTTTATCCGAAGGTTATGGATGCCTTTAATGAACACGGTATTTTAGAACCATTACTTCAAGCGCTTTTAGCTCCTTTTTATCAAAGCTCAAAAACACTCGATATGATTGAAAAACATTTTAATGAGTAAAAAATAGATAAAAAGAAACCACGCAGGAGCGTGGTTTTTAAAATGGTGGCTATGACGAGACTTGAACTTGTGACCCCCGCATTATGAGTGCGGTGCTCTAACCAACTGAGCTACATAGCCGTAAACTGTGTGCGCATTATCTATAGTTCTGTATAGCAGGTCAATAGGTAAAAACCCTTAATGCCCATCAATTGAACAAATAAGATTCAGATCATCATTATTTGTTCTTTTTTTAGCATTTTTTGCTTTAAACAATTGATCGGCCACAGAAATATATTAAAGATCTAATACTAGTTTTTTACCTTTAGCTCTCGACACACAAATCATCATGCTCTTCTGTGAAGCCTTTTCTGCATCACTTAAGTATTGATCAAAGTGATCTGCTTCGCCTTCTAAAATAGCAGTTTCACATGTACCACAAACCCCTTCTCGGCATAGACATTCCACATCAATATTTAATGTTTCAATAGCTTGTAAAATCGTCTGATTACTTTGTACTTCAATTTCTTGATTAGATTTGGCAAGTACCACTGTAAATGCTTCACCATCTTCAGGAACTGTTGAGGCAAATTGTTCCCAGTGAATGTATTCATCGCGGTAACGGTGCTTATTACAGCAATCAATCACAGCATCAATCATGGGTTTCGGTCCACAAACATACACATGTGTGCCTTTAGGTTGTGATGAAATCAGTTCATCCAGCTTCAATGAGCAACCTTCTGAGTCAACATAGCTAAATACATGTTCTGCATGTTTCTGCTTTAACTCATCTAACAAAGCCGCATGTTCAGGCGAGCGATAAGCATAATGTAGCTCAAAATCTGCACCGCGTGCTGCAAGCTCATCCATTTGAGGCAAGAATGGTGTAATGCCAATTCCACCTGCAATTAAAATATGTTTATTCCCTGTTTCGGCTAATGGAAATAAATTTTTTGGTTCTGAAATCTGAATTTCACAGCCTTCATTGCATTGATCATGCATAAACACTGAACCACCCTTACCTTCCACATCTTTACGAACGCAGACTTGGTAAGTCGATAGGTCTTGTGTACAACTCATCAATGAATATGCATTTGAAAGCTGTTCATTCATTTTGACAATAATATGGCTTCCCCCACTAAATCGAGGAAAGTTCTGCCCATCTTGACGTTTGAACGTAAACCGTTTGATTAAAGGGGTTAGTTGCTCCACATGAGTAACAACCGCTGGGAACATTTCATAATGACTAGCCATATTAGAATCCTTCTTTTACCACATATTCTTGTTGTTAGGGCTTATCCTTAAAGCCCTAAACACATGTATTTAATGGTCATGAATTCTTCAAGACCATACTTTGAGCCTTCACGCCCAACACCTGATTGTTTCACACCACCAAATGGTACAACTTCATTTGAAATTGCTGTGGCATTCATACCGACCATTCCATATTCAAGCTGTTCTGATACTCGCCATAAACGTGAAATATTTTCACTATACACATAAGCAGCCAAACCAAAGATCGTGTCATTTGCTTGAGAAACGACGTCTGCTTCATCTGTAAAGCGAATAAGCGGCGCAACTGGACCAAAAATTTCTTCTTGGACAATTTCCATTGTACGGTCTACGTTCGTTAGAACCGATGGCTCATAAAAGGTTTGTCCTAAAGCATGCTGCTTACCACCGCAAGCCACCTTAGCGCCTTTGCTCACTGCATCATCAATCAACTGCTGTGCTTTTAACACTGCTTTTTCATTAATTAATGGGCCAATTTGCACGCCATCTTCAAGCCCATTACCAACTTTAAACTTTTGTACTTCTTGTACAAACTTCTCGGCAAAAGCTTGATAAATATTGTCGTGTACATAAATGCGGTTAGCACAAACACAGGTCTGGCCTGCATTACGGAACTTGGCAAAAATCGCACCTTGTACAGCTTTATCTAAATCGGCGTCATCAAACACAATCAGAGGAGCATTTCCGCCCAACTCAAGCGCTAATTTTTTAATGGTACTTGAGCACTGCTGCATCAGTAGGCGTCCCACTGGAGTTGAGCCAGTGAAGGTCAATTTTTTCACTTTTTCATGTGAAGTAAATACCGAGCCAATTTCTTGAGACTTACCAGTAACGACGTTAATCACACCCGCTGGAATACCTGCTTTTTCTGCAAGCTTCGCAATCGCTAAAGCACAATAAGGCGTTTCATTCGCTGGCTTAATCACGACCGTACATCCAGCTGCTAAAGCCGGTGCTGCTTTACGGGTAATCATGGCGATTGGGAAATTCCACGGCGTAATCGCAGCCACCACACCCACAGGTTCTTTACTGATAATAAAGCGCTGCTGGTTATTGACGGTTGGAATCACATCACCATAAATACGCTTGCCTTCTTCGGCAAACCATTGAATAAATGATGCAGCATAACGCACCTCACCTTTCGCTTCTGCCAGAGGTTTTCCTTGTTCAATAGTCATAATTAAAGCAAGTTCATCGGTATGATCGAGAACTAGTTTGTACCAAGCCAATAAAATATCTGCACGGTTTTGAGCGGTCAAAGCCTTCCAGCTTTGCAAAGCAGTATAAGCAGCTTTAACTGCTTGTGTAGCTTCAGCCGCTCCCATATTTGGAATTGTGCCAATTTCTTCGCCTGTTGCTGGGTTAGTCACTGGAACCGATGCATTGGACTGTGCAGCTAGCCATTGTCCGTTAATATAGGCTTGTTGCTGAAATAATTCTGTGCTTTGTAAACTCGACATATTATCTTCCTAACTGAAGAATCAGGTGTAAGTCATCTTTACACCTGAATAAATCCATTTGTTTTATTTGTGATGCTGCGCCACTAAATGCTGGAAGTAAGCAATACCATGCTCACTGATACCAGAGCGTTGCTTGTCGGTCATAATACGACCTTGACCACGATAACCACGTGATTTCAAACCACGTTGTACGCTTTCGACCAAGTTCAAATCTTCAGGACGGAATACATTGCGATACCACTCAATTAAGTCTTTCTGATCTTGAGTGAGTTCTTCGTTCGTGAAGTAAATATCGTAATGCTGCAAAGTCGTTTCTGCATCTACTGGGAACTCATAGATCACAGTCATGAAATTGCTGCCCGGTGGTACATTGAACATCGTGCAAGGCCAAGTCCAGAAACCGTGAAATTCAGGATCTGTTACTGATGGATCAAGCTTAAATGACTTCTCAGATGAGCGAGCAAAGCCATATTGCAATGTCCAGTTCTGATGTGTGGTATGCCAATATTTATCAACTTGTACGGAGTCAGCAAAACCAGGATGCGCTGGTCCACAGTGATAGCACTCTAGATAGTTATCAACAATCACTTTCCAGTTTGCTGGAGTTTCTGTCACAAAACGTGCTGCCAGTTTCAAATCTTTAATTACGCTACATGCTTGATTTAAACGCTCAGCAAATTCCGGAAGTTGGTCTTCTACACAAGTCGCATTTTCATCCATATTAATGAAAACAAAGCCTGCATATTCCTCAACTTTTAAAGGCACCATGCTTGAATTTTCTTTGTCAAAAGATTCGACATGGTCACAGTTACGCGCCAAGGCTAAGCTACCGTCTAGCTTAAAAGTCCAAGCATGATATGGGCAAGTAATTACATTTTTTGCTTTACCACTGCCACTTAAAAGCTCGTGACCACGATGTGGACACACATTATAAAACGCACGTAAAACGCTATCTTTACCACGAATGATGACAATATTTTCACCAATTACTTTACGGGTAATATAGTCATTCGGTTGTGCCAATTCACTGCCATGTGCAACACAAATCCAGCTTTTAGCAAAGATTGCTTCTTTCTCATGCTCAAATACTTGCGATGAAGTATAGAAAACTTTAGGGAAAGTCCATGCAACATCTGGGTTTGCGCAAAAATCTTCAGGTAATTTTTCAACTGCACTCATGTTATTACTCCATTAAATTCTTTTCGTCCAAATGACTCGATATTAAATTCATATCTTTTCGACACTGCCAAACATGCGACGTATCGCACTCAGCATGTTTTGATATAACTGTTGAACTTCAGGACAGTCACGCATCAGACGTAAACTGCCATGTAATAAACCTTTGCCTAAATGGAACTCGTTAGGGATACCTACTTGTTCCAATTTTTGGGTAAGGAAATAACCGTCATCACTTAAAGGGTCATATTCTGCAACCGCCACAAAACTTGTAGGCATATCTGAAAAATCAGTTGCCAATAAAGGTGCTAGACGTAAATCCTGCCAATCTTGTGAATTCGGTGCATACTCCTTTAAATAAAAATGCATATCTTCCGTTGTGAGTAACGGCGCATGGGCATGCTTTTGTGCGGCTGGTGTATCAAGTGCTGTAGTTAAACACGGATAAACCAAAGCCAGACCTTGAGCTTGTAAACCACTATGCTGTAGATGCACTGCAAGGGCTGCTGCTAAGTTACCGCCTGCGCTATCGCCTGCTAGAACGATATTTTCACTATCAATCTGCCAGTCAGAACCATGTTGTTTAAGCCATTGATAAACTGCTAAACAATCTTCAAAAGCTGCTGGAAAGCGATGCTCTGGTGCCATGCGGTAATCCACACCAATGACAACTGCATTTAGGTCCTGACATAAATAACTGGTAATAAACTCATGTGAATCGAGTCCACCGACCATCCAACCGCCACCATGTAAATACAACACACATGGCCAACCAGCTTCAGGTCGTTTAGTTTTTGGTGAATAGATGCGAACAGGTACAGGATGCTCTGCATTTGCAACAACTCGGTCTTCTACTTCGATCTTGCCATCACGAGGCAAAGTGTAGTGTCGACACATCGCGTCATAGGCCGCGCGGACTGAGTCAATATCTGCATCTGCTGGTGAATAAATGCTGCTCCAATACACAAGGCTTTGCATTTCTTCACTTAAAACATACGTGGTCTGTTCACATGTAGTCATTACCGTTCCCTCTAGCTGGTTTTTCTGTCCAGTTTGATTGAGCTTGCAAGCTCAAGCTGCATCCGTTTTGCATGTTCATCTTGAGTCTGGTTTAAACCAATTTCCACATCATCATAACCTTGTTGCTCAATTAAATGTGATGGGACTTTGGCATAATCCTGAATCAACCATTTCACTAAACCATAGGTTTGAATCAGAATAATCACAATGAATGGTAAAGCCGTCACAATAGTTGCTGTTTTCATTGTGTCTAAAGGTGCCTTACTAAAGATCATGGCAATTGGAACCAAAGTCAGCATGACACACCAGAACAGACGTGCGTTTGGCGATGGATCTTGCCCTTCACTTAAACCGCGTGTACATGTTGCTGAAACCGCATACCCAACCGCATCCATATGTGCTGCCAAGAACACCACCATAATGCCGAGGAAAATCCACATCATCAGCTTTCCAGCAGGTAATAGGCTGAGCAATTGACCAATTGCAACCTCACCACCCTGTTGGCTTAAGATTTGCGGTACATTTACAGCCCCATGAATAAAGCTATAAACACTGTAGTTTTCAAACACACCAAAGATGAACCAAAGACCAACACTGCCACCAATCACCATGGCAAAGATCACTTCTTTAATAGTACGACCTTTAGAAACACGTGTTACAAACAGTGCCACACCCGGTGCATATGAAATCCACCATAACCAGTAGAAAACAGTCCATTCACGAGTAAACTTGCCATCGCCCATTGGGTCGGTAAACAGACTCATATCAACAAAGTTGGTTGCCATTAACCCGAAACTCATTAATGAGTTATTCAAAATGAATTGCGTTGGACCAAAACAAAGTACATAAATCGCAAATAACACCACACCTAAGCACACCATGTGACTTAAACGTTGCATGCCCTTGTCCATACCTACATACGAACTTAGTGCGAATAGAACCGAAACACCCAAAATAATGATGACCTTGGTCATAAAGGTATTTGGAATACCCGTGAGCTGAGACAAAATATTGGTAAATGTCACGGCAGTGAGTACTAATGAAATCGTCAATGCACCAAACATGCAAAGCAAGAACATAAGATCGACTAAACGTCCAACCACGCCAGTTGATTTAAAGCCTGTCACAGCTTCAATCACAGAAGCCAAACTTAAGCCTTTGTTTTTTCTAACATGGTAGCTGTAGCACAAAGAAATTGATGCCAAAGCATAAATTGCCCATGCACTTAAACCTGAGTGAAAAAACGAGTAAGCCACGCTATATTTCAATGCTTCTGCTGACTCAGGCGGTAAGCTCAAACCCGGAGTTTGATAATAATAAGCCCAGTCCAGAAAGCCCCAGTACAATGTAGAAGACCCGATACCCGACAAGATGAACATAAAAATCCATGACATCGTGGTGTATTGAGGCTTTCCTTCACCTAGTTTGATTTTGCCGTATTTACTAAAAGCTAGACCAAAAGTAAAAATAATAGCTAAAAAAGCAAACAGTAATACTGGGGTGGTAAATACCGATGTCGTCCACTGCATCCATGTTGCAGCAATCTTTATCGACTCTTGCGAATAAATCGCCAAACCAGCAACTGAAATAAATACAAACAGTAAACTGGTTACGGCAAGAACTTTATCCGTATAAATTTTTGTGTTTTGATTATCCATATCCATACATCCATTTTTGGATGGCGTTATTCCATAGCGAACACGTCCATTTTAATTTGGGCTACACATGATGCAATTGCATCTCCTACCTCATAAGTTTTTGCCTGACCGCCGATATCGGCTGTCTTTGGCCCATTAATTAATACATTCTCAATCGCCTGCATAATGTCCTGACCTGCTTGAATGCAGCGTTCATCATCTTCGCCAAAGAATTCGAACATCATGGCACCTGACCAAATCGCAGCGATTGGGTTGGCAATTTGTTTACCGTAAATATCTGGTGCCGAACCATGTACAGGTTCAAACAATGAGGGGAATTTTCTTTCTGGGTTTAAATTTGCCGAAGCAGCTAAACCAATAGTTCCTGTACATGCCGGGCCTAAATCGGAAAGAATATCACCAAATAAATTTGATGCTACAACCACATCAAAGCGTTCAGGTTGTAAAACAAAACGAGCTGCTAAAATATCAACGTGCTGTTTATCGGCCTGAATTTGTGGATATTGTTTTGCCATCGCATCCACACGTTCATCCCAATAGGGCATGCTGACCGCAATACCATTAGACTTGGTCGCTGCTGTAATTTTTTTCGCGTCACGCTGATTTGCAAACTCAAATGCATAACGCAAAATGCGATCTACACCATGACGTGTAAATACAGCTTCTTGTAAAACAAACTCTCGATCTGTTCCTTCAAAAGCCTTACCACCAATGGCTGAGTATTCTCCTTCACTGTTTTCACGGACCACGTAGAAGTCGATATCGCCCGGTTTTTTACCTACTAGGGGACATTTAACACCCGGCATTAAGCGCACTGGACGTAAATTCACATATTGGTCAAAACCGCGACGGAACTGGAGCAGCGAACCCCATAGTGAAATATGGTCAGGTACTTTATCTGGCCAGCCTACAGCGCCAAAATAAATTGCATCATAGCCCTGCAAAGTTTCAAACCAGTCATCTGGCATCATTTTGCCGTGCTCAAGGTAGTAATCGCAGCTTGCCCAATCGAAAGCATCTAACTGAAGCTCAATACCATGCTTCTCTGCTGCTGCCTTTACAACCTTAATGCCTTCTGGTAGAACTTCTAAACCAATGCCATCGCCTGCAATCGTGGCAACTTTATATCTTTTTGCCATAAGCTTCCTTCACACCTTCGACTAATATCCTTGTATGGCTTAAACATGATGTTTTAAGCAAAAATGATCAACAACAGAACTATCACTCCAATGGACACGGATCGTGAACAATCTACCTAACCTATCGGATTTAAAGGTTTTTTGCACAGTCGCCAAACTAAAAAGTTTTGTCGAATCTGCTGAGGAACTAGGGACTTCGCCTGCTTTTATTAGCAAGCGAATTAATATTTTAGAAAACACGTTAAGCTGCAAACTTTTTCATCGCAGCACGCGTCACGTTAGTCTGACAGAAGATGGCAAACTCATCCTTGAGAGAGTTTCAAATATTCTTGAAGAATTTGATGAAGTCTGTGAACTGGTAAATAACCCACTCAGTACGCCTACCGGTCGTATGGATATTATTAGTAGCTTTGGTTTTGGCAGAAAGCATATTGCACCAATTCTGTCTAAATTAATGATGCTTTATCCAAAACTTCAGATTCATTTTGACACCATCGACAATACCAAAGACTTGATTCAACACAGTATTGATTTGGATATTAGAATTGGTAATGAAATTGCGCCAAACATGATTGCGAAGAAGTTAGCTTCTAATTTTCGAATTTTATGCACAGCACCGAGCTATTTACTTAAACACGGCGTACCAGACAGCATTGAAGACTTGCAAACACATGATTGTTTGACGATTAGTGAGCGTGATCAATCGTCTGTGCTATGGAAATTTAGGCATGCTTCTGAAGATGTCTCAGTGCATATCAAACCACGTTTTGTTTCGAATAACGGCGAAATTATTCATCAACTTGCCATAGAAGGCCACGGGATTATTTTCCGATCAATTTGGGATGTTGCAGATGAATTAATTACAGGTCAACTCCAACACATTTTGCCCGAATATTGGCAAGATGCTGATGTTTGGGCAGTTTATCCATCACGACTCAAAAGCTCATCTAAATTACAAACCTGTATTTTGTTTATTCAAAACGAATTGCTCAATCGTTTACAGCATGTACAAAACCTAAGTCGTGGACAACTCATTTCACCAGCCTTCAAACGAGATCCACCACCTGAAAAAGTCTTTCTATAAAAAAGCCCTAAGTGAAGTGTATTCACTTAGGGCAATAAATCGCTTTTAAATTTTAAAAATAATATCCGATTGAAAGATAAAATAATTTATCCCAATCATTACTGCTACCTTGTGCAAGGCCATCAGCCCCACCACCAACCATTGGATCATTTTTACTCATAATGTATTCACCCTGAATACCAATGGCTTTGTAATTAAAATAAACCCCTGCAATTAAGCGTTCAGAGTCTTTATAACCATTCTCATCTTTAAAGAAGCGGCTATGAGAGATATAAGGTTTAATATTTTCAAGTTTGTGAAATGGCTGAGCAAAGGTATAGTTGATTTCATTGACCAGATATTTGCCTTTATTAGCAACTTGATATGGATAGTCGAACGCACCAATCGTTGAACTATTAGGGAATAAATCGTCGCCATTCGTGACATCTTGCTTGCCCGCTAAGAACATCCATTGCCATGCTTGATATTGTGTTTGAGCAAAAACGTTCCATGACTTGCGGTGTCCATCTTCGTCTGTTCTTTTATTTTCTAAATCAGAGTACCAAACTGAACCACCTAACTCGGTCGAAAATTTTTGAGCTTTATCAAGTTCAAATTTTCTAGATCCTCGAGCAATCCACATATTCTTTTCTTCGATATTAGTACCTGTGGTTAAATCATCAGCTTCCACAAAGTTACCACTGTATCTGCTTGAGTCCTTTGAAGTTCCCTTATAATTTCCGCCATCAGTGGGATAGAATCCTAGGGTCAAATTATATTTATCATCTGCAAATTTATATTTAATCCCCAGATTATCGATATCTTCTAAACCGACAGTATTTAAAAGAGTTTCGTAATAGCTACTTCCCCAAAATTCGCCAAAGCCAAAATCAACGGGTTGTAACCCTGCCGTGATTCTCTGCTGATCAGATAATTTATAACCTACCCAAGCTTTTTTTAGAAAAATCGCATCACACAAGCGATCATATTGATAACAACGGGCATCCGCACCTGCAATCCAATCTGGATTTTCATAACCTAGCACTAATTTAATATCAGTTAATCGCCAATCATCATTTTGAGAACCTTCATTTGCATCAACTACATAATCTTTATGCAAATAGCGGGAACGTACTGCGCCAGAAATTTTAAACTGACCAGAATCTAAAGTTGGATCTCCCCAACTTAGATCAGCCGCAGAAGCCTCTACTCCCGCCGTTAAACTTAAAATTCCTAAAAATAATAATGACCTTTTCATGTCTTCAACATCCTTGTTAAGTGTTATAAGAACATGAAGAAATTGATCTAGACAAACAATGCCATAACTATAAAGTCGGTCTTTACAAACTGTGTTTAATCAAAAAATGAGCATAAAAAAAGACCACGCAGGAGCGTGGTCTATAAAATGGTGGCTATGACGAGACTTGAACTTGTGACCCCCGCATTATGAGTGCGGTGCTCTAACCAACTGAGCTACATAGCCGAAAACTGTGCGCGCATTATCTTAACTTCTTTAACGCACGTCAAGAAAAATTTTAAATAAAATGAGGTGAAGTGAGCCTATAAGCCGGGTTCTGTCGAGGATGGTCATTCCTCTAGGCGCACAATCACTCATACGCTCAAGCGACCTACCCGAATCCAGTACGGGCCGTACCTCAGGATTCCTATTTGGTCTTGCTTCTGGTGGGGTTTACCATGCCGTGAACTGTTACCAGACACGCGGTGCGCTCTTACCGCACCCTTTCACCCTTACCTCACGAATGAGGCGGTCTACTCTCTGCTGCACTTTCCGTCGGCTTTCACCGCCCAGGCGTTACCTGGCACCCTGCCCTATGAAGCCCGGACTTTCCTCCCCTGCTTCAGTCACGAAGACCTCCACAGCAGCGACCATCCAGCTCACTTCAGGGGCGCATATTAACAAATTTATTTACTAATTGCTTGTGCTTTTTTGAGCAATTAATTTTTTGTATTTGTCGAATAGCTCATCTTCCGTCTCCACATGCTGCGGATCTTTAGGAATACAGTCCACTGGACAAAATAACTGACATTGCGGTTGGTCATGATGACCAACGCATTCAGTGCATAAATCCGGATGAATTTCATAAATCACTTCACCCATGAAAATAGCTTCATTTGGGCAAACTGGTTCACAAACATCACAGTTTATGCATTCATCGGTGATATATAACGACACTTTACCAACCTTGTTGATGTTTACGTTCAAAGGCCTCAACCACAGCTTGCGGAACAAACTTGGTTACATCCCCTTTTAAACGAGCAATTTCCCGAATCAATGTCGAAGAAATAAATGAATACTGCTCAGATGGCGTTAAAAATACTGCTTCAAAATGTGGGTCAAGTTGACGGTTCATATTGGCAAGTTGAAATTCATATTCAAAATCAGAAACTGCTCTTAAACCACGAAGTACTGCTGTTGCCTTCTGCTCTTTGAAAAAATTAACTAGCAACCCATCAAATCCGACAAATTCAACATTTGATAAATGGCTGAGTGATGTTTGGGCCAGTTCAACTCTCTCTTCTAGACTGAACAAAGGGTTTTTATGATGTCCAATTGCAATTGCTACTACAACCTCATCAAACATTCTTGATGCTCTAGTAACTAAATCAACGTGTCCATTCGTGATGGGGTCAAATGTTCCAGGATAAATTACACGCGTTTTAGACATCCGCTAGTACTCTAATTGTATTGTGAACCTATTTTAGCAAAAGTTATACATGAGGCGAAATATTGACGTGCAGGAAAAACTTCACCTTAGCATCAGTTTACGGCACAATAGGGGCAATTGTGGAAGTTTGAATTATGGCGAAAGCAACAGTAGTGAAAAAACATAATGGTGGAACCATCGCAAAAAACAACCGTGCCCGCCATGATTATTTTATCGAAGAAAAATTTGAAGCTGGTATGTCTTTACTCGGCTGGGAAGTAAAGTCTTTACGTGCTGGTCGCATGAGTTTGACAGAAAGTTATGTCATTTTTAAGAATGGTGAAGCGTTTTTATTTGGTGCACAAATTCAACCGCTCCTTTCAGCATCTACTCATGTAGTACCTGAAGCTACACGTACACGTAAATTATTATTATCACGCCGAGAACTAGAAAAGCTAACAGGTTCAGTTAACCAAAAAGGTTACTCATGTGTTCCTTTAGCATGTTACTGGAAAGGTCACTTGGTTAAACTTGAAATCGCGCTTGTGAAAGGTAAACAGCTTCACGACAAACGTGCGACTGAAAAAGATCGCGATTGGCAGCGTGATAAAGCTCGTATATTTCATAAGTAATTAAATAAAAAGCCTCTTTTTAGAGGCTTTTTTATATCGCGGAATTTATTAATTTAATCTATATAAGAGTCCAGCAATATATTCGCCAAACCATTTAGCTGTATCTAAATCACCTTGTGGAGGAGTAATTTCAACAGGTGCATTATCTGACTGCGTCATTAAACCTAAACAACTCGATAATCGATTTAAATCTTTTTCACTATGCCCAGTCGTCATTAAAGGTAAACCTGACCAAAGCATGCCATGTTGCATCGCAAAAATATTTAATTGTTGTAATACCGCTAATTTATCGCCGCTTAGACCACCTGAGTTTGCAAAGCCAGCTGCAAGTTTGCCTTGCCACAAACGCTCTTTCCAACGTTTAGAAGTACTGTCCATAAACTTTTTAAAGTCGGCAGTCATACTTCCCATATAAGTAGGCGAACCAAAAATAATACCATGCGATGCATCAAGCGCATCCCAATCAATATGTTCAATATTCATTAAATGTACTTTTACACCCATCACCTCTGCCCCAGCAGCAATAGCGGAAGCTACCTTCGCGGTATGACCATATGGACTGTGGTAGACAATAGAGAGATGTTTTTCAGGCAAAGACATAAGATTAAAATTTTGAGCGATTTTTTCTATTTTATCATTTTATTAACACTTGCTAAACCTTCATCTATAAATATGAAATATAAGGTTTTCACTAGTACATACTATAGAAATATTTTCAAATTAAATAAAAAACTCTCCTATTTTTAATAAATATAAAATAAGAGAGTCATTTAAGGAAGTTATCAAAACTTACATAAAAACAAACGTAGCCATACGTCCTGTCTTCGCATCACGACGATAAGAAAAATACTCATCACCCTGTTGATAAGAACATTGATCTCCACCTAAGACTTGCTGTACACCTAGACTTTGCAAAATAAAACGAGCAATGGCATATAAGTCTGCATGAAATTTATTTGGAGCCACGCCCTCAACAAAAGCTGTTTCCAACTCTGGATATTTATCACAAAAAGCAGTTTTTACTTCGGCCCCAATTTCAAAACAAGGTTGACTGATTGCAGCTCCTAACCATGCCCAAGTTGGAGGATTTTGCATAGCCGTAACTGTATTTTCAATAATGCCACCTGCTAAACCACGCCAACCCGCATGCAAATTAGCAACTTCACTGCCTTCGGCATTTCCCAACACGACAGGTAAGCAATCAGCCGTCATCATCATTAAAGCATGGCCTTTTGTTTGGGTGACCAAACCATCGCCAATTAAAGCTTTAAAAGGAATTTGTTCATTTACAGTATGGCAAATCGTACTATGCGTTTGAGTCATCCATGTCATTTTTTTAACACCAAATTTCGCAAACTCATCTAACAATATCATTCGATGCTGTTGAACACGTTGTGCCTCATCTTTGACATGTAAAGCCAAATTAAAGCCAGATAATTCAAGTTGATCCGTTGGTAATGCCAAAGGATGTTGAACACGTGTCTGCCCTACAAATACGCCTTGAGGTAAACCTTGAACAAATTCCATATGCACGTCCTTAATATGCAGCGTTTTCTGAACGCAACACATTCACTAAATGTGTAAAATCTTCAGGCCACGGCGCTTCAAACAGCATTTCTTCACCAGTACGAGGGTGTTTTAAGCCCAATTTCGCTGCGTGCAATGCCTGACGTTTAAAACCACGTAAAGTTTCAATGAGCAACTCAGATGCACCAGCTGGCACTCGTACACGGTTCATATAAACCTGATCGCCAATCAAGCCATAACCAATGTAACTAAAATGCACACGGATCTGATGTGTTCGTCCTGTTTCAAGACGAGCTTGTACACGAGTAAAATCCTTAAAGCGTTCTTTTACATTGTAGTGAGTTACCGCATCTCGCCCACCCGGTAAAATTGCCATTTTCACACGGTCAACTGGGTGGCGTTTGATTGGTTCATCAATCGTACCGCCAGCAATAATATTTCCATAAACAACCAAATCATATACACGGTAAACCGTTTTATTTGCCAACTGTTTACTTAAAGAAAATTGAGCTTCTAGGCTTTTAGCGACAACCAGTAAACCGCTGGTATCTTTATCAATACGGTGTACTAAACCAGCGCGCGAAAGTTCTGCCAATTTTGGGAAATGGTAAAGCAAAGCATTCACTAAAGTTCCAGAACTATTGCCTGCTCCTGGATGTACCACCATGCCCACTGGCTTATTAATGACTAAAATATCATCGTCTTCATAGACAATATTAAGTGGAATATTTTCAGGTTGACTCGTCGTCTGGGCTTCGAGCTCTACTTCAAGCGTAAGTAGCTCTGTTCCTTCACAACGGTGCTTAGGCTTGACAATGTTACCATTCACCAACAGATGGCCATCCTTCAACCATTGCTTGAGCTTTTCACGCGAAAACTCGCTCCACACCAAAGCTGCTACCTGATCGATACGTTGTCCCAGATAGGTTTCATCTAGCTGAACTTGCAACGATAAACGTGTTGCAGTTGTATCAGAAGTATGGTTATCTGCATCCTCAGAATCTTCAAGTAAATTGAAGTCGGTTTCAGAGAAGTTTGTGTTTGAAGATTGTGCTGAAGTCATTTGATCATTGAGATAAAAGTGGTTTAATAGCGCAATTGTAGCTCATTGCCCAACATAACAGAGGAGTTTTTATGTCGCTACCACGTTATAAAATTACGATGCTTGCCTTATCTTTAGGCGTAGCGTCTGCATTTGTGGGCTGTAGCAGCAATCCAAGTAAAAAAGAAGTGGTCGATACTGGCCCTCAATCTAGTGAACAAGCTTACTTCGAAAAGGCCCAAAAGTCGCTTGACCGTGGTCAATATCTTGATGCGACCAAGTCTTTAGAGGCAATCGATACTTATTATCCGACTGGACAATACGCTCAACAAGCACAACTTGAACTTCTATATTCGAAATTTAAACAAAAAGATTATGAAGGCACCATTGCCTTAGCAGAACGTTTTATTCGTTTAAATCCTCAACATCCAAATGTGGATTATGCTTATTATGTTCGTGCTGTTGCCAATATGGAGCAAAACTACGACAGTTTGATGCGTTATACCTCTTTGCAACAGTCACATCGTGATGTGAGTTATTTAAAAGTTGCGTATCAAAACTTTGTTGATTTAATTCGTCGTTTCCCAAGTAGCCAATATTCTGTCGATGCTGCTCAGCGTATGAAATTCATTGGGCAAGAACTTGCCGAAAATGAAATGACTGCTGCCCGCTTCAACGTTAAACGTAAAGCTTGGATCGCAGCTGCAGAACGTTCGCAATGGGTGATTGAACACTATCCACAAACACGTCAAATTCCAGAAGCTTTAGCCACTTTGGCATATAGCTATGACAAGTTAGGTGATAAAGCTACTTCGCAACAATATATTGAAGTTTTAAAACTTAATTATCCAAGCCTTGTGAAAAAAGACGGCACAGTTAACATGCGTGCTGCTCGTAAAGAAGGTAACTGGATCAACCGTGCAACTTTAGGTATTTTCGGTCGTGAATCGACTGCTGCAACGCCAGAGAGCACAACTGAAGCAGAAGCTCCAAAACGTGGTTTCCTCAACCGTGTTAGTTTTGGTTTAATTGGTAATTCAGATAAAGAAGAAACTGAAGCACCAGAACAAACACCTGTTGAAGCTCCTAAGTCTGAACGTAGTTGGACAAACCGTTTAAGCTTCGGTTTATTAGACAAACCTGAGTCACAAGCAGCAGAAAATACAACTGTTGCACCAGCTGTAACCTCTACTGAAGCTTCAACTGATGTTCAATCAGATGAGGCAACACAAGGTGCGGATGACGCTGCTCAATAAGTTTAAGCTTTAAAAAACATCAACAAACAGGCAAGTGATATCACTTGCCTGTTTGTTTTTATAAAATATTAAAATATTTATTGGGCATATCTCGATTCATCATGTCAGAATATTCTGACTCACTGTCTCATCAAGTTTTAATACGGTTATCTGAATTATGGCAATTCCACAACATACGATTGATCAAATTCTAGATCGCACAGATATTGTCGATCTGATTGGTCAGCGTGTGAAATTGAAAAAAACCGGACGTACATATTCCGGCTGTTGCCCTTTTCATCAAGAAAAAACGCCATCATTCCATGTCTACCGTGACAAGCAGTATTATCACTGCTTTGGTTGTCAGGCTAACGGAAATGCAATCCGTTTTCTTATGGATATTGATAACCGAAACTTTATTGAGGTAATGAAAGAATTATCGAGTAGTACTGGAATTGAATTACCCAAAGATAATACTGAAAATAAAAAACTGTCTTATACCCGTCAGGTTACAAAGCCACCTGTTACTAAAACAAATACGGCTGAGCCTGTAACTTCACAGCAGCCATCAGATGAAAGCTACAACACACTTGAACCCGTATTTTTTGATGACCCTTTTGCTCAGTTCGAACAGCCGTTTAGCTTTGATGAACCAGTTCAAGAAGGTAATTTATATGACTTACTGGAAAATGTTGCTCAGTTCTATGAACAACAATTACCTCATAGCCAAAAGGCAAAAAATTACTTTAAACAGCGTGGACTAACCAATCAGACGATTCAATTTTGGCGCTTAGGCTATGCCCCAGAAGACTGGCAACACCTAGAGAAAGCCTTTCCCTATGACATTGACGGCTTAAAACAACTTGGGCTTATCCGCTCGAGCGATAATGGCCGTGATTTTGACCTATTACGTGACCGCGTTATTTTCCCAATTCGCGACCCTAAAGGTCGAGTCGTTGGTTTTGGTGGGCGTGCATTAAATGATGAAATCAAGCCCAAATATATTAACTCGCCAGATTCAGAAGTCTTTCATAAAAATCAGCTACTTTACGGACTTTATGAAGGAAGAAAGCTTAAATCCAGTGATTGGTTAATGGTTGAAGGTTATATGGATGTCATTGCGCTTCAGCAATATGGCATTACTGGAGCTGTAGCAACGTTAGGGACTGCAAGTAATACTGAACACCTTAATATTTTATTTAAACAAAATAGTCGTATTACGATTGCTTTTGATGGCGATGCAGCCGGTCAAAAAGCTGCACGTAGAACTTTAGAAATTGCTTTACCACTTCTTAATGATGGTCGTGAACTTAAATTTTTTGTTCTACCCAATGATCACGACCCCGACTCTCTCATCCGTCGAGAAGGACTCGAAAATTTCCAAAAACTATTACAACAAGCCCCTCTTCTGTCCGATTTCGTGTTTGCGCACTTAACAGGTCAACACGATATCAGTACGCCTGAAGGGAAAAGCTTAGTCATGGGAGAACTCAGAGAACTCACCGAGTTATTGCCAAAACAAGGTTCTTTCCGTTACTTACTTACTCAATCTTTCCGTGAAAAACTCGGACTTGGTAAACGTTTTACCCCACAAATCAGCCACGATGCCTCGCTCTCATTTAACATCCATACAAAAGATGAAGACTTTGCGATTGCAATTTTAATGCATCATCCTTTTCTTTATATTCATTTCGAAGGATTACGGGCTTATATACAGCAAGATGAATTATTGGCCAAAGTACTGGCAATCTTAAACCGTATTTTTGATGATTTACCGGATGATCAAGAGCTGGCAACTTATTATGTGCTTGGTGCTTGTAGTAGTTACTGTCATGAAATCGCCGATATTATGCAAAGAACCAATATTCAGGCATTAACACAGGCACCTGAGGTAGCTGACAAGTTAGCTAAGGAATATTCGCTAAGTCTGCAAGAAAGATATTTACGTCAAAAACTGAAATCACCGATTTCTTTAATTGAATCAAGAAATCTAAGACAACAGCTCAATGAGTTAACAAAACAAATTAGCTTAAAGCTGTTGTCTTAATGTTTTGGCTTACGCTCATGATCAAATACATCCTGTAAATGCTGTTGTAACCATTCAAAATAATCAGGATTTTCTGCTTTAGCAGCTTCACGTAACAAGATAGATGTGGGATGCATAAGTTTTTGCGTCAAACGGTGAGCAAATTGCTGTAACACCTGTTCGGCATTCTCACCATGATGCAAAGCTTCTAACGCATGTGTAAGCTCTTGTTGACTAATCTCTTCACTGTGCTGGCGGTAAGCATGAATTGTACTCCCCGCCTCTTTAACCTTTTGATGCGTAATAAGCTGAGTAGCTAATTGATTAACCATGACCTCTGCTTCAACAGCCGCCTGACGACGTTGAGCAAGGTTCTCATCAATCACACTTTGTAAATCATCAACACCATATAAATAGACCCCATCAAGTGCTTCAACTTTAGGATCTATATCACGTGGTACCGCTAAATCAACCATTAACATTTGTTGGTAGCGACGTTTCTTCAATGCGGCCTTAACATCAGAATAAGCAATAACTTGATATAAACTACCAGTACAGCTCGACACGACATCAGCACGATATAAATTTTCTGCTAATGCTGAAAACTCAATAATTTCAACTTCAACCTGATGTGCAATCTCCTGAGCCAGCTGGTCAGCACGCTCACGGCTACGATTACAAATAATAATCTTCGCGACACCCATTTCAGCCAAATGTTTAGCCACCAAGCTATTCATTTCACCCGCAGCAACCACCATAACAGTAAGCTTTTCAGGCTTACTAAAAACCTGTAAGGCCAGTTGTGCAACTGCATAACCCATTGAAACAGCATGACTACCTACCGCTGTTTCGGAACGTACCCGTTTAGCTGCATAGAAAGCGTATTCAAAAACACTATTTAATTCAGGAGAGACCGTTTGCGCTTCTTTAGACAATGCCAAAGCGCTTTTGACCTGCCCTAAAATTTGTGGCTCACCAAGCATGAGAGAGTCTAGACCACTCGCCACTCGCATTAAATGTGTAATCGCCTGCGTATTCTCGTAACGATAAACATGATGAATTAACTGCTTTACATCAATATTATTGGCATCGGCTAACCATTTTAGAAGGCTTTCGGCGTTTTCTGCCATGGCATAAACTTCTGTACGGTTACAGGTCGAGACGACCACCAAATCCTTTAAGTTTTGGTGATGGCGTTGTTCGGCAAGCAAACGACTTAATCGCTCTGCATTGAAAGCAATTTGTTCGCGGAGTTCTACAGAAGCTGTTTGATGGTTGACACCCAATGCAAAGAAAGACATATCAGATCATCATTTCGCTAAATTTATGCTATTGTGCAACATCGGTGTCATAAAAAGCATTACTTTGGATCAATAAAAATTGCGTCAAATGAATAGCCGTATTAATTTTAACGGTGCTTCGATAAGACAGTATTCTACCACATTCTTGTTGTTAGGTAGCATGTCCTCGTATGTCTATGCACGTCCTGTGCAAGAGACCTATGCCGTTCATTCATTTGATCAGGCCCTAGAGCAAACAATGGTCGCTGAATTTGCTCTAGCTTATGACGATATTCCAAACGCTTTGCATAATTACACAGTGCTCGCAATTAAAAGCAACTCTACATCAATTAAGCAGAGAGCTTTAGACGTTGCACTTGAATATAATGATTTACAAGCTGCGTTAAATATTGCTACTCATTGGGTAGCTCAAGAGCCTAAAGATGTACCAGCTTTATTTTATTTGTCACACATTGCTTTAAAAACGCACGAATATCAGCTTGCTGCTGAGACATTAGATAAAATTTTAAAGATAGATCCCACTGCCGATTTAGAACAAATTTTAGCTAGCATTGCTCCAGAAAATGCGCAAGATCGAGAAGTACTATTAACAGCTTTACGTTCTAGCGCAGAAAAAGACAATCCTTCTATTTTGGCACTCATCGCCAATTTAGAAGCTCAAAATGGCCAATTACAAACTGCGCTAACCAACATTAACAAAGCATTACGTCGACGTCCTAAAGTAACGAGCTTTATTTTAATGAAAGCAAACTTACTTATTGCTCTCAGCGATCAAGAAGGTGCGCTTAAATGGTATGCAAAGTCGAGTCGTAAAAATAAGAAAAATTTAGATATTCGATTAGCTGAAATCCGCTATCTCATACAAATTAACCAATCTCAGCTTGCGTTAGAAAAACTTGAAAAGATTATAGAAACTAACCCTAAAGCTGAAGAAGCCTTATTTATTGCAGGCTTAACAAGTATTGATTTAAAGCAATATGACAAAGCAGAACAATATCTTGTTGACCTACGAAACTCGGCAAAATATCAAAATGAAGCGTATTACTACTTAGCTATTAATGCGGAGCGTAAACAGCATTATGAAACTGCAAAAGCATACTATCGTTTAGTTGATGGCAGTTTATATGTGGTATCTAGACGAAACTTGATCGCAATATATGATAAACAAGAAAATTTACACGATGCTTTACGGTTCCTTACTCAAGAACGAGTAAATTATCCTCAACATGCAAGTTTCTTATATCAAGCCCAAGCTGAAATCTTAAAGAAAATGGGCAATAAAAAAGCTGCACTAAATCTATTAGATGAAGCAATTAAAAACCTACCCGACGACCCAGAACTAATTTACGCGGAAGTTTTATTACTTGATCCATATACGGACCGTGACAAGCTGGACAAAACCTTAAAACAATTATTACAACTTGAGCCCAACAGCCCAACGTATCTAAATGCATATGCTTATACACTGGCACTGCAAAACCGTCGTTTAAAAGAAGCACGTCAGTATGCAGAGCAAGCATTAGAATATGCGCCTGAACAGGCTTCAATTCTTGATACGCTAGGTTATATTGCATTTTTACAGAATGATTATGAAGCTGCGGCGGAAGCCTTAGGCAAAGCGTATGAACTTAGCCATAATATAAATATTGGCGTTCGTTATGCTAAAGCTTTGTATATGCAAGGGTCACTCACTCAATTTAGCTCAGTGTTACAACAACTGAAACAAAAACATGCCAATGATCCACAATTACAACAGCTTGATGCGTTAATTTTACCTACATCTGCAAAAAAGAGTTAAATATATGAGCAAATTTGCCCAACTGTGCACAGCGATCTGTGGATCAAGTGTATTATTTCTAACCGGTTGTCAGCATTTTACTCAACCAAAACCTGCGGTTACCCAACAAGTTCAAGACGAAAAACACTTTAATTTGCAAGGTAAGATTGGGGTTCGTACACCACAGCAAACTGGTAGTGCTTTTTTTACTTGGCTTCAACAGCAAGATAATTTTGATATCGAATTAAGCGGTATTTTAGGCGTTGGAAAAACCCAAATTCAGGGTAAACCGGGCGAAGTAACTTTAAATAGTTCTAAAACAGGACTTATTAGCGCAGCCTCTCCAGAAGAACTTTTAGAGCGAGCAACGGGTTGGCAAGCCCCGATTACACACTTAACGAGCTGGATTTTAGCAAAACCAGCAACGCTAAATGCTCAAATTACGAAAGACGCTGCAAATCGAGTGAGTCAACTGATTGAAGATGGCTGGACAGTTAATTTCAGTTACGATGGTGAACAAACTTTGCCAAACAAACTGGTTTTAAAGCAAGCTCTTGCTGAAGATAAAGAAAACCGTATTACAATGGTCATCCAAAACCGCTAAGTCTAATTATATAAATCTATGATTCGAGTTCCTTCCCCTGCTAAGCTCAACCTGTTTTTACATATTACAGGCCGACGTGAGAATGGTTACCATGAGCTACAAACCATTTTCCAACTGATTGATTTATATGATTGGATGACATTTACACCGACTTTGGGCGAAGAAATCAAAATCGATGGGTTAAGTGAAGTTCGTGCTGAAGAAAACTTGATTTATCGGGCAGCTCAAATACTAAAACCACATGCGAAAAAATTTTGTGGCTTTCACATCAAAATTGAAAAAAAAATTCCAATGGGTGCAGGTCTAGGTGGCGGTTCATCTAATGCCGCCACAACGCTTATTGTGTTAAATCAATTATGGGAATGTGGCCTAAAGCAAGAACAACTTGCGGACTACGGTGTAAAGCTCGGTGCTGATGTTCCAATTTTTATTTATGGTAAAAATGCATGGGCTGAAGGCATCGGTGAACATTTATCATTCATAGACTTAGATCAAAAACAGTTCATTATTTTAAAACCTGATTGTTTTATCAGCACTCAATTGCTTTTTTCACAAAAAACATTGACAAGAGACTCTAAGACCACTAAATTTTGCGCCTATCAGTTAGAACCTTCTAATTTTGGAAATAACTTTGAGCCACTGGCTCGGCAGTTATACCCTGAAGTAGAAGAAGCAATGCAATATTTAGATCAATTTGGTCAAGCAAAGCTTACAGGTACAGGTGCTTGTGTTTTTATTGAAGTAACGAATGAAATGAATATTGATGAAATTCTTAAGTATTCACCATGTAAATCTTACTTGGTAAATAGTTTAAATGAATCTCCTCTTAATCATTTTAAGGTTACACGTTAGGGGCGTCGCCAAGTGGTAAGGCACCGGGTTTTGATCTCGGCATCCGTTGGTTCGAATCCAGCCGCCCCTGCCAACCTCACCTGTAATGATGACTATATTAGGGGCGTCGCCAAGTGGTAAGGCACCGGGTTTTGATCTCGGCATCCGTTGGTTCGAATCCAGCCGCCCCTGCCATCATATATATCATCGAATTTAGGGGCGTCGCCAAGTGGTAAGGCACCGGGTTTTGATCTCGGCATCCGTTGGTTCGAATCCAGCCGCCCCTGCCATTCTCTTATTTTAAAGACAGACTTAATTGCTATGCTTTTTGTTGATTAATCTTGACATTGCATTGCAAAAATATTAAAGTTCTGCCGCATTAGGGGCGTCGCCAAGTGGTAAGGCACCGGGTTTTGATCTCGGCATCCGTTGGTTCGAATCCAGCCGCCCCTGCCATTCTCTTATTTTAAAGACAGACTTAATTGCTATGCTTTTTGTTGATTAATCTTGACATTGCATTGCAAAAATATTAAAGTTCTGCCGCATTAGGGGCGTCGCCAAGTGGTAAGGCACCGGGTTTTGATCTCGGCATCCGTTGGTTCGAATCCAGCCGCCCCTGCCATCTATTTCATTACATACCAACCGCCAAGGGTGCTTCATGCCCAATCTTGTCGTTTTTAGTGGAAATGCTCATCCACAGTTCGCTCAAAAAGTCGTAAGTCACTTACATATCCCTCTAGGTGCTGCATCAGTCGGTCACTTTTCTGATGGAGAAATTTCAGTAGAAATTACTGAAAATGTTCGTGGTAAAGACGTATTTATCGTTCAGCCTACTTGTGCCCCTACCAATGATAACCTTATGGAAATCTTGGTTATGGCAGATGCTTTGCGTCGTGCAAGTGCTGGTCGTATTACCGCTGTTATCCCTTATTTTGGTTATGCTCGCCAAGACCGTCGTCCACGTTCTGCACGTGTGCCGATTACAGCTAAAGTTGTCGCAGACATGCTTACCACTGTTGGTATTGACCGTGTCGTGATGATCGACTTACATGCTGACCAAATTCAAGGTTTCTTCGATATTCCAGTCGACAACATCTACGGTACTCCTGCTTTGCTTGCTGACTTACGTCAACAACAACATGACAACCTTATGGTGGTTTCTCCTGACGTTGGTGGTGTAGTACGTGCTCGTGCTGTTGCCAAACAGATGGGTGACATCGATTTAGCAATTATTGATAAACGTCGTCAAAAAGCCAACGAGTCGCAAGTTATGCACTTAATTGGTGACGTAAAAGATCGTGATTGCGTTATCGTAGACGATATGGTCGATACTGCTGGTACATTGTGTAAAGCAGCTGATGCGCTTAAGCAATTTGGTGCACGTCGTGTAGTTGCATACGCAACTCACCCTGTACTATCAGGTAAGGCTATTGAAAACTTACGTAATTCAGTTATTGATGAACTGGTTGTAACTGATACCATTCCTCTTTCTGAAGAAGCATTGACCTTAGGCAAGATCCGTCAGGTTTCTGTTGCTAGCATGGTTGCTGAAACGATTCGTCGTATTAATAACGAAGAGTCTATCAGTGCAATGTTCGATAGTTTATAATATTGCAGCTTTTTATAAACCCTAGCCTTGGCTGGGGTTTTCTATCACTAAACTGGTCGCAAGTTTAGTCTTTTAAACTTTAATGAGGATTTACTCATGGCAAACTTCGTATTAAACGCTCAAGCGCGTGCTGAAGACAAACAAGGGAAAGGTGCGAGCCGCCGCCTTCGTCGCGAAGCTTTAATTCCAGCTATCATTTATGGTGGCAACGCTGAGCCTGTAACTGTTACTTTAGAACTTCGTGAGCTTGTAAAAGCTTTAGAAAGCAATGCTTTCTTTGAAGAAGTTGTAGAAATCAAAGTGGGCGACAAAGTTGAAAACGTTAAAATCCAAGCGTTACAACGTCACCCATCTAAAAACACTCCTATGCACGCTGACTTCAAACGCGCATAAGTGTTTAAAGGCGTAGATTAGTGTCAAATATTTCGCTAATTGTTGGTTTGGGCAATCCTGGTTCAGAATATGCCCAAACCCGCCATAATGCAGGTTTTTGGTTCATTGAACAGCTTGCAGACAAATATGGCATTACATTAAAAAATGATCCGAAATTTCACGGAATCAGTGGACGTGGTAATATAGAAGGACACGATGTCCGTCTACTTCTACCCACTACATTTATGAACCGTTCTGGACAAAGTGTAGTTCCATTTGCAAAATTTTATCAAATTGCTCCCGAAGCAATTTTGATTGCTCATGATGAACTTGATATGAACCCAGGTGTAATTCGTCTTAAAACAGGCGGTGGACACGGTGGTCATAACGGTTTACGTGACATTGTCCCTCATATTGGTCCAAATTTTCACCGTTTACGTATTGGTATCGGACATCCTGGCTCGAAAGAGAAAGTTTCAGGTCACGTACTTGGAAAAGCACCAAGTAGTGAACAAAGTCTGATGGATGCAGCAATTGATCATGCCCTTTCTAAAGTGAAGCTACTTGTTCAAGGACAAGTTCCACAGGCCATGAATCAAATTAATGCATATAAACCCACTTAAATTGTTGAACAATCATGCTTGCTATCTTGCTTTTTTAGGAGCAAAATGCGCATCAGCCACTTTGCCAACCGCAAAAGCTAAAGATTTCACCATAAGATCTACATCTTAGGTCTACTCAGGAGACGCTAGCCATGCTATCTCGTTTATTAAAATGCAAAATTCACCGTGCAGTTGTAACCCATGCTGAACTTCACTATGAAGGTTCTTGTGCAATTGATGGCGTATTGATGGACTTAGCTGGTATTCGTGAATATGAAGAAATTCATGTTTGGAATGTAACCAATGGCAAACGCTTCACAACTTATGCGATTCGTGGTGAAGATAACTCTGGAATTATTTCAGTAAACGGCGGTGCTGCACATCAAGCAGACGTTGGCGATTTAGTAATTATTGCTACATTTGGTGATTTTACTGAAGCTGAAGCAAATATTCATAAACCACGTTTGGTATATGCTAATCCAAATAATACAGTCAACCACACAGCAAATTGCATTCCTGTTCAAGTTGCCTAATTTATTTTAAGAATAAAAAGCCCGCATTGACGGGCTTTTATTATTTTATAAATCCTTAATAGTTCCTTCCCACCAGTTCTTTTGTTTTTCACAATTTAATGGTTGAAGCTGCTCTCCTCGTAATTCGAACAATATCGCCTCTCCTTCAGGATTTACCTTAAATTCAGCATATTTGGCTTTTTCATAACATTGAGCCAAGCCTTCTGCAAACAAGAAACTGCGAGAGGCAGGATATAAAGCCTGCAAACGATTTTCAGGATTTTTTAAAATTAACCTCTGCCCAGCAAATGAATTATTGATATCTAAAATGGTACGAACTACGCGATTTTGTGAATCCAAAATAACTTTTGCGGGAACGGAAGAGCGATTAAAAATCACCTGTTCCAGAGCCTCACCTTCACTTCCTGCAAGAGCTTTAAGAGATTGTAAATGTAATTCATAAGCCAGTGCCATATAGTCACCTTGTAAAATTGAACGAGGATCAACTGGTTTAAGCTCAATAAAAATACTTTTACTATGGTGCAAATGCCATTCGTTTTTCGCCACTAAGCCTGCAAAAAATAATAGCGCAATAAAGGCAAGAATAAGAGAAAAATACTTTTTCATTCTTTCTCTCCTTTAACAAGATCATTTTTATTTTCACGTTGAAGTAACCAAGACAGAGCCAACAAAACAATACCCGAAATAAAAATAGATGCACTCTTAGCTAGAAAAGTTATTTGTAGGTTGTAATAGAGCTGCCAGAACACAAAAACGAATACTGTTAAGCTCACTCCATACACAATATAATCTTTCTTTTTTAATGCCCACGTTAAAATAATAAGCAGGATGAAAATTTCAAAATATCCCAACACAATAAGTAACACACCAAATATTAAAAAGGCGCAAAAAGTGAGTGTATTAAGTTGTCGATATAAATGAAGAACACTAAAGCAAAGTAACCAGATAGCAGGTAGCAAATATAAAACCCATACCTGCTGATCTATCGAATTTTCTGGTACCACCCCCATAAAAGTATCGAAAAAAGAAGCTACAAGAATTACGACCAGCACGCATAAAAAAATACTACGCTCATATAGAGCTATTGATTTCTTCTTAGGTAAGAGTACCAAACTAAAAACCAAGTAACTGAGCAAAGTTAAATTTAAATAAGTCTGAGTAGAATGTATCGACCACAATGAATGGTCCAGTTGTAACAAATAGATAAAAGCTATGCCATACGTAGCAAGCATTTGAATTAAAATGAAGAACCAATGTGGTTTAAGAAAACAACTGATACATAGAATAAAAATCTGTGCAATTAAAACCCATAGAATTTGATCTGTTTCTGAACCAAGATGAAATAAGAAAGCGGTCTGCCCACTGATAAACAAACAATAGGCAAATTGCCGAAAGAAATAGCTTTGTGATTTCTTTAAAAGAATAAACGCCAATCCAACAAAAACAACTCCAATAACTAAAGAAATAGCTTCCCAAAACACCAGCGTAAAAGCTGCAAGTGCCAAGCCAGCAAGCCAAGCACCAATTGCCAATGGAATGATATAAAAGCGGCTTTGACGAAAAATTTTTATTAAAAGATAGCTAATCAGCGCAAACCAAATAAAAATAATGCCTGCAATCAATAAAAATATGAACTCATTAGAGTCTTTAAATAGGTTATTAATCCCATCTACAAGCCATATGGTTGCGGTCACGCCCAGAACAGCAGCCATTAAACTGGCACATAACTGATCGTCTTTTTTGAAGAAATAATAAAAAGCGATTATTCCTGAAAAGAAGGCAGAAATTAGATAAGGAATATTCTCATTCGATAAATATTGAATCATTCCAATAATCGAAATAACGGCGAACCAAGCGATAAAGACAAACCTTAAAGCACGATATTTCTTTATACATACCCAAAACTCAATAAGGCTTAATAGATTTAGAGCGATTAAATATAAATAAGGAAACTTTTCAGACCAGAAAGTCTGTTTAAAAAATAAAAAAAGTGTAAGTTGGCTGGTAATACAAATTAAAGCAAAGATTCCAATATTCGGCCGATATAACCACGGCAATAAAAGCAATGTCCAAATTAAAAAAAGCAAATAACTGTCTGCACCAGTTTGATAAACCTGTCCAATTACAGCCAAGCTTAAACCTATCATCAAACCACAAACGCTATGTAAGGTCTGCCTAACCCCATCACTTAATGTATCTTTTATGCTGAACCAAGCTGTAACAACTAATATAACGGGCGGGATCGCGAGTTGAATACTGTTTGGAAGCATAAACCAGTTGGCAGCAATTAAATAAAGGATACTTACTGCCATAAATACATAACTGAAAATATGGAGATGCTGAATAAATGAGCTATTGGTTAGAGGATAATAGTCTCTTATCTGCATGAAACACCTATTTTATTTATAATTTTCTATAAAAAACATAGCATTCCATTTTCATATCAACAAGTAAGCTCTTGTTAAAAAGCCTATTTCGATTTATGAAAATGCTTATTCATAAAGAAACTTAGCATTCTATAAAAGCATCTAGCCAATTTTATCAAGCGCGCTATAATAAAACCCATCGCTTCAGGGCGGGGTGTAATTCCCCACCGGTGGTAGAGTTAATTTTTATAAATAGATTAACAAGCCCACGAGCTTAAATTGTGTAATTTGAGCAGATTTGGTGAAACTCCAAAGCCGACGGTATAGTCCGGATGAAAGAAGACGACGAACTGGGATAAATCCGTTTTATTTCAGTGCCAGCCTGTTTTTACATCAGTCCTGAAATGTTCAACCGTATTTTTACGAGAGCGTTTCATTATGTCTAGCTTAATTCAACCAGAACTTTTTTTCTCAGCCCTCTCTCCTGCTGAGCAACGCATTCAACAAGCATTAGAAGATATCCGTCAAGGCAAGCCTGTCTTGGTTATGGACGACTTTGATCGCGAAAATGAAGCAGATTTAATTGTTGCAGCCGAAACTTTAACGGTAGAAACAATGGCACGTATGATTCGTGATGGTTCAGGGATTGTATGTTTATGCCTTACAGAAGAGCTAGCAGACCATCTAGAACTACCACCAATGGTTTCTCAAAACTCGAGCCAGTTTCATACCGCTTTTACAGTGACCATTGAGGCAGCTCAAGGCGTTACCACTGGTGTTTCTGCTAAAGACCGTGTAACAACTATTCAAACTGCTATTAAAGATGGCGCTGTTGCAAGTGACTTAAATCGTCCGGGTCACGTTTTCCCATTACGTGCACGTAATGGTGGAGTCCTTACTCGTCGAGGTCATACCGAGGGAACAATTGATCTAGCAAGACTAGCTGGGCTTAAACCCGCTGGCGTATTATGTGAATTAACCAATCCAGATGGCACGATGGCGTCGGGCATTCAAGTTTTAGCATATGCTCATACTCATCACTTAACGGTGATTACGATTGAAGAACTTGTTCAATACCGCCAGCAACACGGTATTTAAATAAAAAAGGTTTGGCTTTAGATCAAAGCCAAACCTTCAAATTAAAACTTACGTATATTTAAGAAACTTTCTTTTGTGTTGCCAGTTCTTCAACATAGTCCAAAAGCTCAGAAAATTGCTTAATCATTGCTTTTGGCTGTGCTTGAGCAAGTTCCTCTGCTGTTCCGTAACCATACGTCACCGCTACCGCCTCAATACCATTATGACGAGCACCCAAAATGTCATATTGACGGTCACCGACCATTAAACACTCTTCTGGGTTTAATTGCTCATGCTCAAGAATATAATGGATAAGATCAGCTTTATTTGTGCGCTCACCCGTTAACTCACTCCCATAGATATGTACAAAGTATTGACTTAATTCAAAATGGTCCAAGATACGTTTTGCATAAATCGTTGGTTTAGCAGTTGCGACAAATAAACGATATCCTTCTTTTTTTAAAGCGCTAAGCGTTTTGGCAACAGATGGATACACTTCATTTTCGAACAGGCCAACCACCGAAAAACGCTCGCGATAAGCAAGTAAAGCTTGTTCAGCTAAAGCATCATCTTGAGTAGCTAATAATTTTGCGAGTGATGGCTTTAATGGTGGGCCAATTGTCCAATCAATATCTAAATCAGCAGCCAATGGATAGCCTAATTTCTCCATTGCATAGCGAATTGAAGTATGGATTCCAACTTTTGGGTCTGTTAAGGTTCCATCCAAATCAATCAAAATATGTTTTATAGCCATTCAATCATTAACCCAGTAAAGTATTTAATTCAATTGGTCGAGAGTTTAATCAAACTCTCTTATACTAACGTAAATTTAAATTGAAAAGGAAATAACCGTGCGTCCAACCGTACTTTGTTTCTCGGGTTTAGACCCTTCAGGGGGTGAAGTTTAAAAGCCGATATCGAAGCAATTGGACAAAGTGGTGCCCATGCAGCAATTGCATGTACTGCCCTCACCATTCAGAACTCACAACAAGTATTTGGCTTCGAAGCAACCTCAAAAGAACTCTTATTAGCACAAGCAAATGCAGTTGTAGGTGACTTACCCATTAAATGTGTTAAGTCAGGCATGCTTGGCACGACAGATAATATTGCGGCACTAGCTGAATTTTTACGTGCTCATCCTGACTATCAATATGTACTTGATCCTGTTTTAGTCGCAAACAGTGGCGGCTCTTTAGGTGATCAGGCAACTCTCGTTAAAGCGTTCGTTGAACTTATTCCTCTAGCCACAATTATTACTCCAAATACCGTTGAATTACGTGCTCTAACAGGTATTACTGATTTAGATCAAGCCACTCAAAAGTTTTTTGAAATGGGTGCTAAAGCTGTTCTAGTGAAAGGTGGACATGAAGATACACCAGATCATATTAAAAATAGTTTATACATAAATGGTGAACTAGCAGCGAGTAGTAGCTGTCCTCGCCTTGAAGGTGAATATCACGGCTCAGGTTGTTCTTTAGCTAGCTTTATCGCTGGCCGTTTAGCTTTAGGTGATTCTTTAAAAATTGCAGTACAGCATGCTGAAACATGGTTATTCGGTGTTTTAAAAAATGCAGACACCCCTGTACCAAACGGACAAAAGATTCCAAAGCGTTTTTAAAAGCACAAAAAAGGCGCTTAAAGCGCCTTTTTTTATTAACCTCGATTATTGAGGAATACGTAAAACTTGCCCCGGGAAAATCTCATCAGGATCTTTTAACATTGGTTTATTTGCTTCAAAGATTTTTGGATATTGATTTGCATCACCGTAAACTTCTTTCGCAATTTTTGAAAGGTTATCACCAGATTTCACTGTATAAAATTTACTTTCTGGTTCAGGAGTTGCCACTGTCATCTGGTCATCTACTTGAGCCACATGATCAATGTTTCCAACAATAAGAATAATTTTCTCTTTATCTGCTTGGCTTTTTACCTGCCCTTTAATAATTGCAGTATCAGTAGTACCGTTATAGGTTACAGATAAGCCTTCTACCCCTAAGCCCAAACTTTTAATTAAACCTAATAATTTATTTGCAACTTCTTGTGCAGAAGGTTCTGCTGGTGTTGCTGGAGCTGGTTGTGGTTCTGCTGGTGCGGTATTTTTCTTACCAATACCTTTTACAAAATCAAAAAGACCCATCTTTTAGTCCTCATATTATTGTTTATAGTAAAGTCATTAAACTGACCTTTATTGTTATACTTCAAAAAAGTTATACCTCTGCTATCAATTGAGGTTGATCTTGTAAAAATATGTATCTCTTAAATTTTTTCTAAAATAAAAAAAGCCACCTTACGGTGGCCTTCTTTTTATTCAGCAATATGCGAATTAACCAAGTTTTTTAGTTACATAGTCAATTGCAGATTGAACTGTAGTGATTTCGTTAGAATCTTCATCAGGGATAGTGATGTCGAAGTCATTTTCGAAAGACATAACAAGTTCAACTAAATCTAAAGAGTCAGCACCTAAGTCATCCATAAAAGATGCTTCGTTTTTAATCTCTTCAGCTTTAAGACCAAGTTGTTCTGCAACCGCTTGTTTAACGCGTTGTTCGATATCGCTCACAGGAATTCTCCTCATTGCTTGTGGCGTTTAATTTGCCACTAGTTTAATTGAATATAAAAATTTTTAAAAGTTTATACATCGGCGTTAGGCCATGTATAAACCACCATTTACATGTAATACCGTACCGGTAATGTAACCTGCTTTATCACTTGCAAGGAAACTCACCGCATTTGCGATATCTTGTGGCTCACCTAAGCGATTTAAAGCCACTTGATCACTCATTTTTTTGCGAATGTCTTCACTAAGTGCATCTGTCATTTCTGTTGCAATAAAGCCTGGCGCCACACTGTTTACAGTAATTTGGCGGCTACCCATCTCTTTTGCAAGGCTACGGCTGAATGCTTCAATACCTGCTTTAGCAGCAGAATAGTTCGCTTGGCCTGGGTTTGCAAAATGAGCTACAACAGAACTGATATTAATAATTCGACCAAAACGCGCCTTCGTCATACCCTTAAGCACACGTTTAGATAAACGATAAACTGCTTTAAGGTGAATGTTGAGAATGTCATCCCAATCATCTTCAGACATACGAAGCAACAAATTGTCTTTCGTAATACCTGCATTGTTAACTAGAACAAGTACAGGACCATAGTTCTGTTCAATATGAGAAACGACTGCTTCAATCTCATCGAGATTACGCACGTCGAGCGCCAAACCTGCACCTTGTTCACCAAAGCTATCACTTAACTTTTGTGCACCAGATTCAGAAGTCGCAGTACCTACAACAAAATAACCGTCTTGAATAAGTTGCTGGGCAATGGCAGCGCCAATACCCCGACTCGCGCCCGTTACTAATGCAACTTTGCGTTCTTGTGTCATGCAATTTTTCCTTCTGCCACTAAAACAGCATTTAGGGCATCTTCCATTTTGCTCTTACTATCAATAGAAAAAGCTTTTTCAATATTTGGTAAACGCTTTGCGAGGTTACTCAATACTGTACCTGGACCACACTCAACAATGTATTGAATACCTTGGTCTTGTAGAGACTGCATGGTACGTGTCCATTGTACTGATTGGTACAATTGTGCAGTTAATGCCTGACGCAATTGAGCAACATCGTTAGCTATTCCCGCGTTGACATTTTGTATTACAGGAATGGTAGGTAGCTCAATGGCAGTTTGTTCCAAAGCTTCTGCAAATTTCTCAGCGGCAGGTTTCATCAACGAACAATGAGAAGGAACTGACACTGGTAAAGCAATTGCTTTAGCTGACTGCTCTTTTGCCAAAGCCATGACTTCTTGTACAGAAGCTGTACTTCCTGCAATCACAACTTGACCTTGTGAATTATAGTTTGCAGCTTCTACAGAACCTTCACCTGACGCACTCACGGTTTGACAAAGTTCAACCACTTTTTCATCAGCCAAACCAAGGATTGCAGCCATAGCCCCTTGACCCTGAGGTACAGCACTTTGCATGAGCTTGCCACGCAAGTTAACTAATTTAACTGCATCTGCCAAGCTCATAGAGCCTGCAGCTACCAATGCACTGTATTCACCTAGTGAATGTCCTGCAAGGTATTTAGGTGCCAGACCACCTAAATCAAGCCATACACGCCATAAAGCGATACTGGCAGTTAATAACACAGGTTGGGTATTTTCTGTTTGGTCGAGACCTTCGCCACTTTGCGCAATATGCCAAAGATCAACTCCAAGAGCATCTGAAGCTTCTGCAAAAGTTTGCCCGACCCCACTAAACTGTTCTGCTAGTTCAGCAAGCATACCGACTTTTTGTGAACCTTGACCAGGAAACACAAATGCAGTTTTTGTGGCTAAAGCTACTTGTTCAAGACGTTTAGCAGACATAAGAAATCCTTTTTTGGGTTTTCACTCATTTCTGGAGCGGAAATCTAACATGTTATTTATATATTTATAATTGCGAAAAACAACAAAAAAAGGGAGCTTTCGCTCCCATTTTTTCTATACTTAAGCATCACGCTTAATGCATATCATGCAATTATTCAGCATCAGCTGCTTTAGCGAATAATTGACGACCACGGTAGAAACCGTCTTTAGTCACGTGGTGACGACGATGAGTTTCACCAGTTGCTTGGTCTACTGTTAATGCATTCTCGGTTAAAGCGTCATGTGAACGGCGCATGTCACGGCGAGAGCGACTTTTACGGTTTTGCTGAACGGCCATGATGGCTCCTTACAAAGATCGAAAAAATGGATCAGAACAAATTCAGTTGTCTTATCTCACAATTATAACACAAATTATGAGTTAAGTTTACCCTTCAAACCTGCCAAAACATCAAACGGATTATCCCGTTTTTCTTCGACAACATTCTGAATGGTAGGTTGATGTTTATGTTCACAAGCATCATGCTTGGGAGATAAAGGCATCAACAATAACAGTTCATCTTCTAGTAATGCGAGTAAGTTAATCGAGGCAGGCGTATCATAATCGCCTTTCGTCGAAGACTCACTTTCACCTAAAACGATGAAATCAGCATCCTCATCCAAGCGCTCTATCAGTGACTCATCATCCACTAATGCAATATGGAAGTCTAAGACAAGAAGCATTTCAACAGGTTCCAAACAACGTTGGCACTCCATTGGAACTTTCGTGTCCATGTGACCGTCCATCCACACAATGCGATGATATGCATCCATTGATAGCTTACAGTCTATGTTGATCAATTGGTTATCAATTGATCCAACAGCTTCACGAGCGATACGAGCAAAGCGAGACAAGGGCAGTTGACCTGACCATGTAAAGCCTTGTTCAGCCCATTTAAACGGCTCAATCTGTGCCGGAAAGGTATTTGCTGACATAATTAAGGCGGCAATTCTACAAATTCATCGGTACTCTGTCAAAGATTAAGATACAATTTTGCACTTCTTTAGACAGAACTCGGGGTAAATTAAGCAATGCACCTGTTGCAGCCGCAACCTGAAGTTAACACTTCATTACTCGTTTGCACCCATTCAACTCATCAGAAAACCTTTGTACCTGACCTAGTGCAACTCTCACCATGGTCAAGCTCAAAATCGGAGTCTGAGCAAGTTGATTGGCTTATTTTACACTTTAATCACTGGTTTTCCCACCATAATGTGACATTAGTTCGTGGTGATTTTGAACCTGAATATTTTCCAGCGACAAATAAAGAACCAGCCAAGATCCAATTTGCTCACGGTTTCTTTAATAGTGCTTTGCATGAAATTAGTCACTGGTCTATTGCAGGTGAAAAAAGACGTCTATTACCAGATTTAGGTTATTGGTATGCACCTGATGGTCGCACCCAAGAACAGCAAAGTTTATTTGAACAAGTAGAAATTAAGCCACAAGCAATTGAATGGTTATTTGCGCAATCTTTTGGCCGAAAATTTAGAGTTTCACTCGATAACCTTACAGGTGATAGCGGTGATGGCAAACTATTTAAAGATAACGTTTATGCTCAAGTGCAACGTTACTTTTCGGGTGAAGCTAAGTTGCCACGTGATGCAGCAGCATTTATTGGTTTTATTTGCCAATGTACACGTTCGGGTACACCTTTACAATTAAATGAATTTAAACGTGAACTCCTTGATTAATTGACAAAAAAGCTACGTTAATTGCTTGCCTAGGCCATTTAAAAAGCCTAATAATTATTTTTAACACTGGCGTGATGGAGTCTCTAAAATATGATGCATTTACATGTACATCCTGAAAATCCACAGCAACGCCTCATTGCCCAAGCGGTTGAACGTATCCGAGCAGGAGATGTTGTGGTCTACCCTACCGATGCTGCCTATGCGATTGGGTGTCAAATCGGTAATAAAAATGCCATGGAACGTATTGCACAGATTCGTGGCTTAGGGCCTAAACATCAATATGCCATTATGTGCTGTGACTTATCTGATATTGCAACTTATGCAAAAGTTGATAATGCGACATATCGTTTATTGAAAGCGAATACACCAGCTATTACTACATTCATTTTACCTGCAACAAGTGAAGTTCCTCGTAGATTGATGCACCCTAAAAAGAAAACGATTGGTTTACGTATTCCAAGCAACCCGATTTGTCAGGCTTTATTACAAGAACTTGGTGAGCCGCTACTCACCAGTACATTAATTTTACCGGGTCAAGAAGACCCTCTAGATGACCCTTACGATATTGAAAATCAGTTAGATAAACGAATTGATGTATTTATTGACGGAGGTTTTGGTACCTTGACCAGTACAAGTATCGTTGATTTATCGGGCGAACATCCTGAAATTATCCGCCGTGGTGTTGGCGATGTAAGTGCTTTTGAATAAGCACTTACTTTTTTACCAATAGTTTAAAAAAAAGTATTATCACTCAAAAAAATACTCTTTATTTATTTTGGATTTTTTTTACACTTTAGTCGTTAAGTAATTTATTAAAAGACACAATTCATTTAGAATGATTTTCACTATCTGCTGTTCTTCTACTTACAGCTGTCTAGGACTTGAATAACAAGTCTCATGCTTTTGAAAATTCGCGTGGCTTATAATCGTAATGAATCAATCACTTCATCAATCCATGGAAGACGCTCCACACATCCGTGTTTTAGATGAGTGGCATGACAAAATTCCAGAAGATCTCTATATACCTCCAGCTGCATTTGAGATTTTGCTCGAGCGGTTTGAAGGTCCATTAGATTTTTTAATTTATCTGATTCAGAAAAACGGTTTCGATTTAATTCAACTCGATATTGCTCCTATAGCGACTCAATATTTGGCCTATATGGATAGCATGAAATCTTTAAATATCGAGTTGACAGCAGATTATATGGTGATGGCTGCTTTATTGGCTGACTTGAAGTCTCGCCTACTTCTACCAAAACCTACAATTATAAGTATTGAAAAAGATCCTAAGCAGGAGCTTATTGATCGTCTTGAAAGCTATCTACGCATTAAGCAAGCAGCTGAGCGTTTAGGTCAAATGCCAATTCTTGAGCGCGATACATTTAGTGCCAATGTAAGCTTAGGGCATATCTCTCCTGTTTATGAAGGTTACGATATCTCAGCGCTACATGATGCGTTGTTCTGTGTATTTAATCGCCCTGAACCTATTACCCATGTTGTCGCTCAAGAACCTGTTTTGCTCGAAGAACGTATTGCATATATTGAAGAGAAATTAGAGTCTGGTGATGTGTTAAGTTTTAAAGAATTACTCAATCCCCAGCAAGGTCGTATGGGAATGGTTGTTACTTTTATGGCAGTTTTAGAATTGACTCGCCAACAGAAAATTAAAATTATTGCCACTGGTATTGAAGCCCCGTTAGCAATTCAAGGATCTTCAATATGAGTAGTTTTGAACAAAATAATAGTGATTTGTCATTAGCTGACATACATCATGAAGTCTTATTACAACTTGAAGCAATTATCTTTGCCAGTGAAGCGCCTGTTTCAATTGCCCGCTTAAAAGAAGCATTTAACAATCAATATAATAAACAACAGCTTCGTCAGCTCTTGCAACAGCTCGCGCTATTACAACATGGTCGATCTATTGAGCTGATTGAAACAGCACAAGGGTTTCGCTTTCAGGTAAGATCTAAATATCGTAGTATTATTGCGCAAATTTGGCCAGAGCGACCAACAAAACTGTCGCCTTCATTACTAGAAACCCTGGCTGTCATTGCTTATCATCAACCGGTTACCCGAGCTGATATTGAACAAATTCGTGGTGTATCTAATAATAGTCAGATTCTTAGAACACTATTTGACTGGAACTGGATTAAAGAAGCCGGTTTTAGAGATTTACCCGGAAGACCTGCGTTGCTAATTACAACGCCTCAGTTTCTGAATGCTTTTGGTCTAGCCTCTCTAGGCCAATTGCCTCCCCTACAGAACGCCAAGGAAGCCTTTATGGCTCTCGATGCAAATGCACCGAAATCATAAAGAGGTGGACTGTTGATCATTATGTCTAAGGTTGTGCTGTCATGAGTGAAAAATTGCAAAAAGTATTAGCGCGAATCGGATTAGGTTCCCGCCGATATATGGAAGAGGTTATTGCCGCAGGACGCGTGAGTGTAAACGGTCGTGTTGCCCAAGTGGGTGAGCGCATTGAACCAGGCGATGAATTACGCATTGATGGCCGTAAAGTTCAGTTTCAGATTGAAGACGAAATTCGTCGTCGCGTACTGATTTATTATAAACCTGAGGGTGAAATCTGTTCACGTAATGATCCTGAAAAACGCCCAACCGTATTTGATCATTTACCACAAATTGCCAATGACCGCTGGGTAATGGTAGGTCGTCTGGATATTAACAGTACTGGTTTATTACTATTCACAAATGATGGTGAACTTGCTAACCGCTTAATGCACCCATCTAATGAAATCGAACGTGAATATGCTGTTCGAGTAATGGGTGAAGTAACGCCAAAACTACGCCAAAACATGGTCAACGGAGTAGAGCTCGAAGATGGCCCTGCCAAATTCGAATCATTCTCTGAAATTGGTGGTGAAGGTATTAACCGCTGGTACCAAGTTGTAGTAAAAGAAGGTCGTAACCGCGAAGTACGTCGTATTTTTGAATCGCAAGATCTTAAAGTAAGCCGTTTATTACGTACACGCTACGGCACAGTTATTTTACCGCGCGAATTACGTACTGGTCGTTGGATGGAACTCGACAAAACTGACATCGACAACTTAGCCAAATCGGTTGAGTTAAAACCACGTCAAGGTACAGGTTTATTTGGTATGGCAAAACGCCGTACTGATCGTATGACTGAAAAACCAATGGCAGCACGTCGTGGCGGATACTTACGTCAACAACGTCGTGATGATGAAAAAGAAGCTCCTGTTAACACAGGGAACCAACGTAAATCGACTGGTTTTAACCGCGGTTCGAAGAAATTCTAAGCTATTAAAAAGATGTAAAAACCGCTCAAATTTGAGCGGTTTTTTTATAGCCGTTTAACTTAATTCATTTTTGCCAGTTCAATCCATTCAGCTTCGGGAAAATGAATAGCTAAGTAATCTTTCAAATAATTTGAAGTATCTTGAGAAATTAATGGATCTTTTGATTCATCTTTTAGGTTATAAACCAAGGCATGCAACTTCAACCCACGAGACTTAAGCGCTTCAAGACTAAGCAAAGTATGGTTAATACTTCCTAAACGACCAGATGTTACTAAAATAACGGGAAACTGATGCTGAGCAACATAATCAATGGTCAGCAGACTGGTGGTTAATGGCACCATTAAGCCTCCAGCACCTTCCAACAATACGATTTCAAAACGCTCCGCCAATGTTTGGATCGCATCTTCAATTTTTTGAAAATCAATTTCTCGGTTATCAAGACGTGTTGCAAGATGAGGTGAAGCAGGATAACTGAAGATTTCAGGCATGGTTAGCTTGTCATGATCTTCTTGAAACCAGCCCTGTCCCATAATTTCACGATGCTTTTCAATATCCTCAGAAACATCAGCGTTACCTGTTTGAATGAGTTTTTGGGTAATCACTTTTTTACCCTGCTCAGTCCATAATTTTGCTAAGAAACCTGTCGCGTAGGTTTTACCAATTTCGGTATCAATCCCACTCACAAAATAGATCTGACCACTCATTTACTTCACTCTCCGGGCAATACAATAAATCGGATGATATGTTAGGGAATATCCCTCGACACACTTAAACCGATCATAATCTTGATAAAACTGTTGTAAAGTTTGCTTAGTCCAACGATGCTGAGCCGTTGCGGTTACACCTGTTGCTTTTAAATGTTGCAACACAGCTTTAGGTGAATCGAAATAGAGTTGAGTTTCTGATTCTGACAAATGCAAAATCTCAAAACCAGCCTGAGTTAAGGCACTACTCCAATTTTCAACTGACCAGTAACTTAAACCCTGTCCTGTTAATTCTTTAATCTCTAATAAGTTTTTATAGCCAAATGTTGAAAAGCATAACCAACCTCGCTCAGTTAAAGCCTCATTACAACGTTCGAGCAAATGCGGTAAATCTTGCATCCACTGTAAAGCTGAACCTGAAACAATCATATCCAGCTGCTGAGGGAAATCTAAAGTTTCAATATCCCCAATCAACCATTTTAAATTTTCTTGATGACTAAAGTGCTGCTGCACATCTGCATATAGATCATTCAAAATTAACTCTTCAAACTGAAAAGATGTAGCAAGAAGACGAGTTAAATTGCCAGAACCACAACCAATTTCAAAGACACACGACATCGTAGTCGGGCAGAACTGCTGAACTAAACCTGTTAAATTTTGGCAAATCTGTTTTTGAACAATTGCATGCTCTGAATAGCTTTGCCCTGCTTTGGCAAAACGCTGGGCAACTAAGTTTTTATTCAAACTCACAGAAAACTCACCAATTCTTCAAGCTCATGTTGCTGCACCATTGACGTTAAAGAAATACGCAAACGCGAACTGTTTTTAGGTACTGTTGGTGGACGCACAGGCATGGCATAAAAACCACTTGCCTGAACCTGCATCGCTTTATTGATAGCAGCCTGACTTTCTCCAACAATGACTGGAATAATATGGCTGGTGGATGGGCTATCGTAGCCCTTCTGTACAACAGCTTGTTGAAGATATTGGCTAATATTTTTTAAGTGTTCACGTTGAGATTGAGCGAGTAATACTTTCTGAAAAATAAAGTTTGCCCATGCCATAACAATCGGAGGCTGTGCAGTACTAAAAATAAGTGGGCGCATTTTATTAATGAGATAATCTTTAATAATTGGATCGCAAATAATGTAACCACCGACCGCCGCTAATGCTTTACCTAATGTACCAACCAGAAAATCAATTTCCTGAATCACATTATATTGTTCAGCACATCCTAAGCCTTGCTGACCACGAACGCCAATTGAATGCGCTTCATCAACATATAACATAGTTTTAGCAAACCGTTTTTTTAGCTGAACTAAAGCGGCTAAATCCGTCTCATCACCGTCCATACTAAAAATACTTTCTGTGACCACAATGATTCGTTCAATCTTGTCATCATCATGATATTTCTGGAGGAGTTGTTCCAAGTGTTGTAAATCGTTATGTCGATAACGCACATACTGAGCGCCAGATAAACGTATACCGTCAATCATACTGGCATGAACTAACTTATCCGCCAATATTAAAGTTTTACTATCAGCAAGAGCTGGCAAAATACCAATATTCATATGGTAGCCACTATTAAATAATAGTGCCGCGCGACCACCAAATGCTTGGCTTAGGCTATTTTCTAATTGTTCATATTCATCAAAATTGCCCGTTAATAGACGTGAAGATGATGAACTAAAATAGCTACGCTCGATTGGAAAGCTATCTAAAAACTCTTGACGAAGATTGATATCAGCAGCCAACCCAAGATAGTCATTTGAAGCTAAGTTGAGCATCGTTTTATTTTGAATCGTAATAAAACGTCCGTGCTGCACATTTTGGGTAAATTGTCTAAAGTTACCTTGTTGCTTTAACTCATCTAATTCGGCAGAAAAATGATCAAGCAATGACATCTTAATTCGCTCCCTGCATCGTTTGAACAACTTCAACCAATTGTTCGAGCAAATCGCTTAACTCTTGATGCGTGATGACATACGGTGGCATCACATAAACCAATTTTCCAAAAGGACGGATCCAGATTCCGCGGTCTACAAATTGTTGCTGTAAAGTTTTCATATCAACATTAAAGGTGAGTTCTACTACACCAATTGCACCCAGCACTCGCACATCGGCAACATAATCAAGCTGACTTAAAGGCGTTAAATATTGGCTAAGCTGTTGTTCAATTCGCTCAATATTAGCCTGCCAATCTTGCTCAATTAATAATTGGGTACTTTTTAAAGCGACCGCGCAAGCAAGTGGATTGGCCATAAAAGTTGGGCCGTGCATAAATACCCCAGCCTCACCGCGACTAATGGTTTCTGCTACATACTTTGTCGTTAAAGTAGCAGATAACGTCATGTAGCCGCCCGTTAGCCCTTTACCTAGGCACATAATATCTGGCTCAACTTGTGCATGTTCCCAAGCAAAAAGCTTACCTGTACGACCAAAACCAGTGGCAATTTCATCAAAAATTAATAACAGATTATATTGTTCACAAAGTGCTTTCGCCTGACGTAAATATTCAGGATGATAAAAACGCATCCCCCCTGCACCTTGTACAATCGGCTCAATAATCAGTGCAGCAAGGTTTTCATGATTTTGCTGAATAGCTTCTTCTAGCTCGGCAATATCTTCTTGGTTCCACTCTTCATGAAATTTGGTTTGCGGTGCTGCTACAAAAAGACGGTTCGGTAAACTTGTACCAAAAATTTGATGCATGCCTGTCACTGGATCACAGACCGACATCGCATTCCATGTATCACCGTGATAACCAGAACGTGTAGTAATAAAATTTGTTTTTTGTGGTTGGCCTTGTGCTGTCCAGAATTGCACAGCCATTTTCAAAGCAACTTCAACGGCAACCGAACCTGAATCTGCATAGAAAATTTTATCGAGACTTGGCGGCGTAATTTTTAAAAGAATTTTTCCAAGTTCAATTGCAGGATCATGAGTTAAACCACCAAACATGATATGCGACATGTTCTGTAATTGATCTGTCACTGCCTGATTGAGTTCAGGGTGGTTATAGCCGTGAATTGCACACCACCATGACGACATCCCATCAATTAAAGTCTTCCCATCATCTAGTTCAATCGTTGCCCCATAGGCACGTTTAACTTTAAACGTTGGTAAAGGTTGGGTCATTGAGGTATATGGATGCCAAATATGTTCCAAATCAAAATTATCGGTCATCCTCTATACCCTTTTACAGCAATTAAATCTTTCATTTAGCATATGTTAAACCTGTTAAGAATGAAAGAAAATTGCGAGATCAACCAAAGCTTATTAACTTTACTGATGAATTGTTAAAAATTGGCAGATTTCTTCAATTGTTCGATCTACTTCTAGGTATGGAAAAGCATGAGTAGCGCCTTCTAATACTTTATAACTCATGTTTTCTGTCGCGATATCCTTGAAATTTTCACTAATTTTGCAAGGAATGACATTATCTTGCTCGGCAAACACATGAAGCTGCGGACCTAGATAGTTTTTTAAGTTATTTACCAAATTTAGTTGCTCAAGCATTTGCAAACCTTCTGATAGCAATTCACTTGAAGGCGGATTTGCTATGTTTTGCATGCTTATCCAATCTTGTTTAGCCTGAGATGAACCGAGTGTAATTAAATAATAAAAACGCTTTAAAGTGGCTTTCGGGGTTTGTAAAAAAAAAGTCTTAAATTGACTAAACACATCAGCAGGCATAGCAGTCTGCCAATTATCGTTGGTAACAAAACAAGGATTTGAAGCGAGCGTAATTAAAGTTTTAGTTTGCCCTGTTTGTTCATAAAAAGTATTAACCAGTTGAGTTGCTAACTGTCCACCTAAAGACCAACCTATTAATACATCAACCTCAGTAACTAAATCAAGCTGGGCACAATAGTTAGCATCTAAAATATTAAAAATATTAATAAGTTGTGTTTGATAGCCAGCTTTTTCCAATTGCAATTTAAGGGACTGCAAAGGCTCCACTCCTACTCCCCAACCTGTAATTAATAAAATTTTATTTTGTAACTTCATATGCCTGTCCAAAGCCAACTTTATAAGGATTATATAATAATATCGAGTTAAAATATCTTTTAAAATCAATATAAAGAGTAAATTTTAGAGCATAAAATTAAGCATTTATAATGAGTTAATATTCTGAAATATATTGATAAGTAAGACCCGCATTATTCATAGTAAATATACAAAAATTTAATTATCTAAACATTGAAGCCAATCAAAAAACAACATACTCCACACTTCGCCTATAAATCCATTATGCAATGTAATTAATGTTAATACTTATGTTTTTTTATTAAAAAAAATGACTCACCAATTCATTTTAATGCTAGAAGATTAATTATTGATCAAAAAGTATTAGGAAGGCTAATATGAACAGTCAAAACACAATATCTGATGGGAGAGAAAAAAATACATCTTTTGTTACACCCAACGATATTATAAATAACTTATCTTTAGATAAAAATTACTGCTTATTTTTGGATATTGATGGTACATTAGCACCCTTTCAAATTAATCCTGAGCATAGTTTTATTCCACAAACTACCTTAGACGTTATAAAAAAAATTACTAAATTAAATATACCTGTTATTGCTGTAACAGGTCGTGATGTAGATACAGCAAGCAAACTACTACATCCTATTGAAGTTCCAATTGCTGGTTTACATGGTTTAGATATTTATTTTGATTCAGGAAACTATATTCGACCAGATTTAAGCAGTATTAATTTCAAAAATTTAAAACAAGATATTACCAAAAATTGTGATAAATATCCCGAATTATTAATTGAGGATAAAGGATATTCTATTGCCTTACATTACCGTAAAAATCCTAATTTAGAAAATAATGCCATTAATATTATGCAGAAAATTAATCTCAATTATCCTCAATTAAAAATAAATAGAGGAAAATTTGTTGTTGAATTAATTCCAAACCAAGCTGATAAAGGTAGAGCAATTGAAACTATATTAAATCATCTTGATTTACCTGCTGTATTACCTATTTTTATAGGCGATGATTTAACAGATGAATCTGGTTTCACTTACATTAATCAGCAATCTGGCCTTAGTATTAAAGTAGGTCCGGGTGAAACACAAGCAAAATATAGATTAAAAGATATTGATAATGTCGCGGATTTTCTTCTTTTATTTAAAAACAGAATAAAAAGCTTATATGTCAAAAATAGCCAAAATCAGAATGGAGAAAAATTATGTCTAAATTAATCGTATTATCAAACCGGATAAGTATGCCATCGGGTAAAGCTTCAGCAGGTGGTCTTGCTGTAGCTGTACAAGATGCACTAAATGATAGTAACGGCATCTGGTTAGGCTGGAATGGGCAGCAAATTACCGATAGCGAAGCACCAGAATTTGAGCAGGCTTATTCTCAAGGAATTGACTACATTACCTGTCCCCTCACTCATCAGCAATATGCCCAATATTACTGTGGATTTGCAAATAAAGTTCTCTGGCCAGCAATGCATCATAGAGATGATCTGATTGAGTATGATGCAGAAGAGTACAATACTTATCAAAAGGTTAATCGATTATTTGCTCAAAAGCTAAAAGAGCTTGCTCAGCCTGAAGATCTTATTTGGGTGCACGATTACCACTTTTTTAGTGTGGCTCGCTATTGCCGTGAATTAGGCATGCAAAACAAAATTGGTTTCTTTTTACATATACCATTTGCTAGCCTCAATATCTGGCGCAAAATTCCAGTGGGCCGAGAATTAATTCAAGACTTGAGTCAATATGATGTTATTGGTTTACAAACCCAAATCGATCAAAATGCATGTATGCAAACTTGTCTAAATTTACTCGAAGCTCAGAAAATACAAAGTAACAGTATTAGCTACAAGAAACGTCAAATATTAATTAAGTCATACCCAATTGGTGTTCAGCCTGAACTTATACAAAAACAAGCCCAACAAGATTTGGCGACCTCTTCGGTGTTTAATTTTGAAGAAATTCCACGTCAAAAAACTATTATTGGAGTTGATCGTATTGATTATTCAAAAGGTTTACTCGAAAGATTTAATGCATTTGCAACGTTCTTGGAAACCAGCCCTGAATATCATGGCTTAGTTCGACATCTTCAAGTGGCAATCCCTTCTCGTACTGATATTCCAGCTTATCAACGCTTATACCAACGTTTTAAAACCAAGCTGGAGTTAATTAACGAAGAGTTTGCGCATGAAGACTGGAGGCCAGTAGATTGCTGCTATGACACGGTACAACACCATAATCTTATGCACATTTATCGTCATTCAGATATTTGCTGGATCAGTTCACTACGTGATGGGATGAATCTAGTGGCTAAAGAATATATTGCGGCACAAGACCCTGAAAATCCAGGTGTGCTCATTTTATCTAAATATGCTGGTGCTGCTGAGCAGATGTCTCAAGCCTTGATTGTTGACCCACAAGATAGAGCGGCAATGATGGATGCTTTAAAAATGGCTTTAGAAATGTCTAAAGCTGAGCGTATTAATCGTTATCAACAATTGATAGAGGGATTAACATCATCTGATCTTACCCATTGGCGAAATAATTTCTTGGATGATTTAGAAAAGACACCAACTTTACTAATGAAGCCTCAGCGATTATTACAAGATAATTATCAATCTATTTATCAGGTTTTATAAATCTAAATAAAAGAACATCGAGAAATTCAATTTCTCGATGTTCGCTATTTGGTGATTATTATTTATAAATTAATTTGTCTTTACTAATGTAAAGCGGTTAAGTAAAGCAATAATAAATAGTAATACAGCGACGCCTGTTAAAACTGTACTTAAACCAGTCCATTCCCCAATTAAACCGATTAAAGCTGGTCCACTTAATGAACCGGTATAGGCAATTGTTGATACTAAAGATAGTGCTGCTGCTTTAGGCATATTGTTTTGTCGACCAACACGAGAAAACATCACGGGTACAATATTAGAACAGCCTAATCCTAACAGTGCATAACCCAATACAACCACTTGCCACACTGGTGCAGTTACAATAACAGTCATACCAATAGCGGCTCCAATTGCACTATAAGTCACAATATTTTTTTCACCCCATTGCTTAAGCAAGATATGACCTGCAAAACGACCAGTCGTCATGCTAAGCGCAAAGAAAGTGTAAGCTAAACCAGCAAAAGCAGGATTAAGCTGATATTTACTTGTTAAATAAATACCACCCCAGTCCATTGCTGCACCTTCTGATAAAAAGGCGATAAAACACATCATACCAATAAGCAGAATAATGCCATCAGGACGATAAAGTTTTTTGGGCGCTTGAGTGGTATCTTCAAGTGGCTTTTCATCCTGTTCAAAAGACGTTAAACAAGATGGAATCGCAACGCCACCAATAACAAGTAAAATCATAACGACTGATAAAGTACTCATTAGAGGTGAAAGCCCTACTGCCAATAATGCTGTCACAAGCATAGCGCCCGTTAAGCCACCAAGACTGCACATTCCATGGAAGCTAGACATAAGAGCTCGCACACTATGTTTTTCAACAACTACTGCTTGTAAATTGATAGCTACTCCAAGACATCCTGCTGCCGATCCAAAAATAAACAATGCTACGGCCATCGTCACAATGCTGCTCCACATCGTAAGGCTAGGCAATAAAACCATTAACAACATCAATGCCAAAGCAATTAACGGACGACATCCCCAGCGCTTTACTAAAGCACCAGTCGCAGGCATAGCAATCATTGACCCGATACCCATACACAGCAAAAGTAAACCAAAATCGGCATGATTTAGGTTTAAACGCTGCTGTGCAAAAGGAATAAGAGGTGCCCAAGCTGCAGTCGCAAAACCTAAGCTAAAAAAGCTTAGTCGTGTTGCAAGACGCTGTGTACTTAGGAGAGTAGCTGTATCTAAAACAGCAGGTTTGGTAAATAACATATTTCGCGAACTCACCATAAAATCATTGGCGATCCATACCAACCGATTTTCCATAGAAAAACCCTTGCCTCATTAAATTTCTAGGCAAGGGTTTTGTTGGCGAAATTATAAACAATTTCATAAAAAAAACAGGGGGTGTGATACAATTTTTCTGACTTTTTTGTAACTGCCAAAGCCTTATATAGTAAGGCTTTGAATATGTTCAATTTGACAAAATCAACATCTAAGTCAAGACTTCATTTTATTAAAATGAGCCAATAAAAAACCCAGCCTGAGCTGGGTCTTTTTATTAAATTTGAGATTGAATATAGTTTTGTAATCCAATCAACTCAATTAAACGTAATTGCTTTTCTAACCAGTATGTATGGTCTTCTTCAGTATCTGATAATTGTTGACGCAACATATCACGGCTAATGTAATCGCCCTTCTCTTCACAAAGTTTGATACCTGTCGCTAACTTTTCACGAACATGATATTCAAGCGCCAAATCAGCTTTTAAACAAGATACAACGTCTGTACCAACATTGATATCTTCACGGTGCATGTTTGGTTTAGCACCTAAAAACAATACACGGCGAATGATCGCATCAGCATGAGAAGCTTCTTCTTGCATCTCATGATCAATACGTTCATAAATTTTATTTAAACCCCAATCTTCATACATACGAGAATGGATTAGATATTGATCACGGGCAGCCAATTCTCCGCCAATGAGCATATTTAAATAGTCTATGACTTCTGGATTGCCACGCATAATAAATCTCCTATCGTATGAGAACTATTATGGGCAATCTTAAAAGTGATTGCAAAACAAAAAATGGTTAAGTTTATGATTTTTATCAAATTAAAATGAGAAACATACGCATTTGCAGTTTAAGTTATTTAAATTTCCTCTGCAAAAAGAAACGCTTGTCCAATTTATAAGTTCAGACAAGCGTTAAAATATGGCTCAAACCATCAATTTATAAATTTGTAACTAAAATCAATGGTTCTTATTTCGGTAGATCTATTCGCTTAAAGTCTGCCCGTAGCTCGCCATAAGTGATAAGAAATCAGTCTCATTCATAACAGCAATACCTAGTTTTGCTGCTTTTTCTAATTTCGAACCAGCCTTCTCACCCGCAACAACACATTTGGTTTTACTCGATACACTACCGCTTACACGCGCACCTAATGCTTGTAGCATTTGAGTTGCCTGATCACGCGTCATTTGCTCTAATGTGCCCGTTAACACCCAGCTTTCGCCATTTAATGGCTGTCGTGTTGGTGCAGTCGGTGCATCCCAATGAATACCCGCAGCAATTAAGCGATCAAGCACTTCAATGTTGTGCGGTGCCAAGAAAAAGTCAGCAATCCATTCTGCAGTAATATCACCAACATCTGGTGTTTTCTTTAAAGCTTCAACATCAGCAGCTTTAAGCGCTTCCAAAGTTTGGAAAGTATTGGCTAACATCCGAGCTGTTGTTTCACCTACTCCACGAATTCCTAAAGCATAAATAAAACGCGCAAGCGTTGTCTTTTTACTAGCTTCAATCGCATCAATCAGATTTTGTACCGATTTTTCGCCCATTTTTTCAATCCCGAGTAAAGTTTCTCGGTGTTCGTGCAAATGGTAAATATCGGCAACATCTTTGAGCAAATCGAGGTGTAATAAAGACTCTACCCAACGATCGCCTAGGCCTTCAATATCCAGAGCTTTACGTGATACGAAGTGACGAATCGCTTCAATACGCTGTGCAGCACAGTACAGTCCACCAGAACAACGTGCTAAAGCTTCCCCTTCAGGCATTACAACTGGTGAAGCACAAACAGGACAGTTTTCAGGTAAATGTACAACTTCGGCATCAACAGGACGGAACTCTGGCCAAACTTTTTCTACTTTAGGAATAACATCGCCTGTACGATAAACACTCACCGTGTCACCAACACGTACATCTAGGCGATGGATCTCACCAATGTTGTGTAAAGTTACATTGGAAACCGTAACTCCCCCTACGAACACAGGGTTTAAACGCGCTACTGGAGTCAAAGTACCTGTACGCCCTACTTGCCAATCAATCTGATCAACCGTAGTTAATGCAGCTTGGGCAGGGAATTTATAAGCAGTTGCCCAACGTGGTTCACGACTTAAAAAACCAAGTTGTTGCTGTTGCTTTAAGTCATCAACCTTTACAACCATCCCATCAATTTCAACTTGTAAATCTGAACGTTCTTGCTGAATTTGCTCATAACGTTGCTGTACTTCTTGAATTGAATTACAAAGATATTGACGTTCAGCAATTTCAAATCCAAGTTTTGTGAGCCATTGCAGACTGTCATGCATGGTAGTTAAGCCATGATTAGGTTCACATTGAGCGATGCCGTAAGCATAAAATGCTAAAGGTCGAGCCGCAGCAATATTAGGATCGAGTTGTCTTAAACTACCAGCTGCGGCATTACGCGGGTTTGCAAATGTTTTATCGCCTTTGGCTTCCTGTTCAGCATTGAGTTTTTCAAAACCAGACTTTGGCATAAGTACTTCACCACGAACTTCCAGCAAATGTGGAATTTCAAAGTGATCTGAATGTAACACTTTAGGCAAATTACGAATCGTTTTAATGTTCTGCGTAATGTCCTCCCCAGTTTCTCCGTCACCACGTGTAACGCCACGTATTAACACACCATTTTCATACCAGAGAGAAATCGCAAGACCATCAAGTTTTAGTTCGACTTCGTATTGTATTTTTTGATTAGGCAAACGCTCTTCAACACGACGTGCAAATGCAAACAAGTCTTCCTGATTAAAAACGTTCCCCAAAGAAAGCATCGGAACTACATGAGTCACACTTTGAAATTTAGAGAGTGCTTGTCCACCTACTTTTGTTGTTGGTGAATCTGATTGAACAAGATCAGGATATTGCTCTTCTAAAGCTTTTAACTGGTGAAATAAATGATCATATTCACTGTCCGAGATTGTCGGCTGATCCATGACATAGTAGGCATGGTTATGCTTTGCAATCAGTTGAATAAGCTGACGCATCTGTTCGATCACGGAAGTTGTTGCCATTATGTTATTCACCATAAAAAAGGGTGGAAATTTCTCCACCCTGAGCTGCGACTAGATATGTTGCAATTATCGCAACGAACGTAAAAAATTAAAACTAGGCGGTCGCCTGTGCCGGACGATAATCAATCACATGATGACGCCAATGCTCTTTTAATTGTGGCGTAAATTCAAGATTATTCTCATCGTAAACTTTGCCATCAATTTCGCGAGCAATTAAACCTGCAATACTCGCCATCATGTCAAAACCAGTCACGGCTTTACTGTTTGGAAGGGCAAGGAAAAATGCTAACCCTTGAACTTGTTCAGTAGATAGAGTTTCAAGATCAAAACCAGCTGGTCCATTGTCTGTCATACGTAATACAGAGAACATGAGTACACTCGGCTCATCGGTATTTTCATAACGATGGAAGCACGACATTTCACCGTAGCGTAAACCATATTTTAACAGCACTTTAAGCGCTTTATCGCCAGACAATGCACGACGAGGGTTTGGATACACATTTAGCGCAATAATCTGTTCAGCCATCGCTAATGCACTTTCATCATCATAACGTTGCTGTTCATGTAAATGCACATCCAGAATATTACTCTCGCCTTCAAACTCAGCAATTTCGGCAGTTTCAATATTCGGGTTTAAACTCAACTCAGGCTCAGTTTTTTCGCTTTCAGCTTCCAGATTTTCTTTTGCTAAAGCTTCAGCTTCCGGTTTAACAGAAACTGTATCAACCAACTCAACTGAACCATCTTTATGAATGGTAGAGCTTGGTACTGTTTGTTCAGATTTAATTTCTTCTACAGAAGCATTTTCAACAACTGCTTGAGTTTGTTCAGTTTGAATTGCTTTAGCGGGTTCTACGGTCTCAATTTCTGACTGTTTTGTTTCAGGTACTTGTGACGGCGCAGCTTCGCTTAAAGTCGGTTCTACTCGCTCTGCACTAGTCACCGCTACAGATTCAGCTTCAGTTTTCTCAAGCTGATCTCTCACGTGCCTAGGTATAACCGGTTGATTACTATCAGGATTGATATGCAAATCACTGTCTAATGAGGGTTCAGCATGGTTTGGCTTTTTTAAAATCATTTTTAAGCCAATTAGCATAATTATAATGGCAACAACGATGCCAATAATCGTATTGATTTCCATTCTATGACTCCGAAACTAACCCGTATTCTTTTGCCTGTTCTAAATCGACAGTGACTAATTTTGATGTACCCGGTTCAGGCATGGTCACACCCAACAAATCAGTTGCCATGGTCATCGCCAGCTTATTATGTGTAATGTAAATGAATTGTACATGTTCAGAAAGTTCTTTTACCAAATTACAATATCTCTGAACATTCGCATCATCAAGTGGTGCGTCCACTTCATCTAGTACACAAAACGGTGCCGGATTTAATCTAAAAATCGCAAATACTAATGCTAACGCTGTTAAAGCCTTTTCTCCACCGGAAAGTAATGCTAGAGAACTATTTTTCTTACCCGGTGGCCTTGCCATCAGTTTAACACCAGATTGCCAGTCATCTTCAAGACTTAAACTCGCCTCACCACCATTAAAAACCTTTGGAAACAGGTTTTGCAACTCCTGATTGATCTGATCAAAAGTTGTCATAAACAGCTTACGGGTTTCCTGGTCAATGCTTTTCATCGCATCTTTTAATTGAGTTACCGTATTTTCCAAATCTTGAATCTGGTGACTCAGCTCATCAAAACGCTGAGAAACTTCTTCAAACTCTTGTGAAGCGGCAAGGTTAACCGCTCCAATTTTTTCAAACTGTTTCTGTACTTTTTCCAGTTTTTGCTGGTGCTCGGCTAAATCTATTTGTAAGCCTTTTTGGAGTTCGGCATTTAGCTCTTTAAGCTGCTCTTGATAATGCTCACGATCTGACTTGGCTGCTTGCCATGCCAACCGTTTCGCTTCAAGTTGTTCTCTAAGCTGCTCATCTTTTTGTTGATATTGATGACGCTGATCGGTCAAAGTCTGCTGTTTTTCCTGCACACTATTGAGTTCAAGCTGCCATTCATTCCAGTTCTTTTGCAACTTTTCAGTTTGAGCAAATTGTTGCTGAAACTCTGACTCAAGATTTGGTAGCTCTAATTGAATAGGGTCAACAAACTTTTTCGCGTGTTCCATTTGAACTGCAATTTGCTGATATTGGCTCTGCAAGAACGAGATATCTTTTTCAAGCAACTCAATCTGTTGAGTTGTCTGCGTGCTATTACGGCGTAAAATTTCACGTTCTTGTTGCTGATGTTGCAGAGCTTGTTGCTGTTCCTCAAGCTGCTCTGTTAATTCTTCTACCCGAAATTGCAAAGTTTTATAGTCAGGTAAAATGGTTTCAAGCTTGATTGCCAATGCATGCAAATCAATTTCAAGATCATCTTTTTGCATTGCATCTTCTTCAAGCTGCATGTCTAACTGACCAAGTTGATCTTTTAATTGCTGTTTTTGCAGTAAAAATGCTTGTGCTGCGGTTTGTTGCTTGGCAATTTGCACATCAAGCTGTTGTAAGTCTTTTTGCTTTTGTTTCACAACCTGCTGCTTGTGCTGCACACCTAACTGTAATTGCCCTAAATCATCTTTTTGCTGAACTATAATTTGATCTAATACTTGTAATTCTGGTTGCTGCTTTTGAAGAGCTTGTTCAATTTCATCTAGACGAATACGGTGGCTCAGCATACCTTGTGCACTTTGACTTTCGTCATCATACATAAGGGCAATCACCCAATCCTGCCCGACATGATAGCCATCTAAAGTCAAAACAGACTGGCCATGTTGCAACTGCTTTTGCTCATTTAAAGCTTGAGTCAAATCTTGTGCAATCGCTACATTTGCAAAGATTGATAGCTGTGGCGATGCAATCCACTCATTTAAACAAGCCAAGTTACCTTTAAATTTACTTGTTTGCTCTGAAGGTTTTAGCTGGCGAGCAACTCCTTCTTGAAAGACTTGTTCAGTCTCAAGAATATGAGCTTGTAACCATTTTGCTAAAAACTTCTCAACAATCTGCGCATGTGGTTTACCTTGCTCTGTTAACTCTAGAGCCTGCATTAAACGTAGCGTATCTTGGTTTTGCTTTGGATTTTGTTTAGCAACAAGCTGGCTTAGGTTTTTCTGCTCTGATAATAAAACTTGGATTTCTGTTTTCAGCGATTGCTGCTGATTTTTGCTTGACTGATGTTGTTGTTGAGATTGCTCTAAATGTAGCAACTGTTGCTCAATTTCAGTTTCAAGCATCGAAATTTCACTACGCAACTGCTGTTGTAGTTGCTCAAGCTCACCCTGCCCATCTTCATAAACATGCGATTGAATTTGGTTTGCTTGATGCTGCAAAGTTTCTTTTTGCTGCTCAATACGCTGAACATTTTTACCCAACTGTTCAATTTGAGCTGACATCTGCATTTTTTGCTGCTGTTGTTTTTCAACCTGAGCTTTTACTTGTTCAAACTGTTGTTGTGCTTGTTTCTGCTGAGATTGTAAATCAGCAAAGTTTTGTTCAGCCTCCGTTGCTGTATGCTCAACTCCAGCTAAAGCTTCTGTTTGTTCTTCTAGCTGATTATTCAGTGTTTCAAGTTGCAATTCAGAAAGCTGTAAACGTTCTTTAGTTTGGAATCTTTGCTGCTCTAACTGAACGAGAGTGGTACTATTTTGCTGGTATAGACTCTGTTTTTGTTCAAGAGTCATTTTCAGCTCAGATAGTTTCTTTTCAGCTTGTTGCCATTCTTGTTGTAGCGGTGAAGATTGCTGAATAAGTCGCTGAAACAAAGCACTGGTTGCTTCTAAATCATGTTCAATCGTGCTTAATTCTGAGCGAACCAATTTAAAGGTTTCACCCAATTCATTCATTTGAACGGTATATTCTTCTTGTAGGCGTACACTTTTCTCTGCCTGAAAAGATAAAATTTCAATTTTAAGCGTACGAATCTGGCTTTCTAAAGTTTTATATTGAACCGCTGCTTCCGACTGACGTTTAAGCGTTTTAAGCTGCGATTTTAACTCTAGTGCAATATCGTCTAAACGTGAAAGGTTTTGCTCTGTATGTTCAAGATGCTGCAAAGTTTCACGGCGACGAGCCTGATAACGAGAAACACCCGCGGCTTCCTCAATGAACACACGCATTTCTTCAGGCTTGGCATCAACCAAGCGGTTAATCATGCCTTGCTCAATGACCGCATAAGAGCGTGGTCCTAAGCCTGTTCCCAAGAAAATATCGGTAATATCACGGCGGCGACAACGTGTACCATTCAAGAAATATTCTGATTTACCTTCACGCGTGACCTGACGGCGAACAGCTAACTCATTATAAGCATTATACGATCCGCCCAACTTTCCATAAGTATTATCAAAGCGTAGCTCAACACTGGCCACACCAACGGGTTTACGTTTGGAAGTTCCCGTAAAAATAACATCTTGCATGCTACCACCACGGAGCTGACGAGCGTTTGACTCACCCATCACCCAGCGGATTGCATCGATTACATTGGATTTGCCACAACCATTTGGACCAACCACTGCTGTGCGGTTAGCCTTAAAATTTAAGGTTGTACTATCTGCAAAAGATTTAAAGCCGGAAAGTTTTAAACTGCTTAAACGCATAATGCCCTAACTAGCGGCGTGAGCGTCTTGCCCAAGCCAATTCAATCTGTTTCATTCGTGTCAGCGATTCCAACACAAGGTTACGTAAGTGTCGACAAAAATCTTCCATAAATAAAGCGGCTTGTTGTGATTTTCGGATTAAAATTGCATCAGTCACGAGTTTAAATAATGCAAATGCTTCTTGTAGTTCCCGCTTAGAGGTATTTAAGGTCAAAAAATAACTGCGACGTAATGAAGGTAATAACTCTTTATAAAATTTCATTAGATAAGGATTCCCCACCATATCTTGCTGTTCAGCTAAATATTGGAAGACTCCATCATAAAATTTTTCGATATCACCTGCTTTGACATGCTCAAGAAGTTGCTCTAATAGCAACTGTAATTGATCTGCTTCATGCGCACGCCATGTTTCGCTCATGCGTTGTACAATATGCCCCAATAACATCATATTTGTATCAAACAACGCTTTAACTTGTTGTGCAGACATTTCTGAAACAATTGCCCCACGGCGTGGAAAAATCTCAATTAAATGAGTACGCTCTAATAATAACAATGCTTCACGAACTGATCCTCGGCTAACGTCAAGTTCTTTGGCAATACGTAGTTCTTGAATACGTTCGCCTTCTACTAGCTCGCCACTAATGATCTGTTCGCTAATATATTTGACAATTTGCTCAGAAAGACTTTCTGTCTCTTCGAGATTCATAAATCACCCGCTACTTTTTATATGCATTAATCCATGCTTTTCTTTCGCATCCTTGTTTTTAACTGATCCCATCGATTAAAAACTATGTCATTGTCTGACAATTTTATTGCATTTTAAGCCAACTCATTTAAAAACAACACCAAAATCAGATGAATAAAAGCTTGGAACGCTCTTATATTTTATAAATAAAAAAAGCTCGAATTCCTAAAAATTCAAGCTCTTACACCGCAGTCTTATAAATTTGAGATTTTAGTCTCTAGTGCATAATGCCTTTATAAATAAAATAACTACCCACCACGACTAACAAACAAGCAAAGCATTTTTTTAACATCTGCGGCGACAACGCATGAGCAACCTTTGCTCCAAACTTCGCCGTGACAAAACTCATGACACTAATGCCAATAAACGCATAGATATGTACGTAACCAATCGTGTTAGGCACTGAGATTTGTTCTTTTGCACCAAACCACATAAAGCCAATCGCTCCAGCAACCGCAATTGGTAAACCGCAAGCGGCAGAAGTCGCGACTGCTTTTTGCATGACCACGCCATGACGGTTTAAGTATGGAACGGTTAAACTTCCTCCCCCAATTCCAAAAATTGCAGAGGCAATACCAATTCCTCCACCCGCCATGAATTGCATAGGGGTTGTAGGAAGCTGACGCGTTGGATCAACAACTACATGTGCTCCTTTAAACATCCGATAGGCCATCACAACCGCAAAAATACCAATAAGAAGTTGCAAATGCTGGCCAGACATCAGGTCAGCAATCCCCGCCCCTAAAAATGAACCCAACACCAGTCCAGGAGCTAAATTACGAAAAACAGGCCAAAGTACTGCACCCTTTTTATGATGAGCTGAAACAGAACTAAAAGACGTTACGATAATAGTTGCAAGCGATGTTCCGACTGCAATATGCATGATTACCGCTGGGTCATAGTGCAATTGGGTAAAAACGACATAGAGGATTGGTACAATAATTAGTCCACCGCCTACCCCAAACAATCCGGCAGTAAAACCAGCAATTGCGCCAATGAGTAAATATATGATTAACTCCATAAATGTTTTACCACTCTGCTCATATTCAACATGGATTTAGAGACTCGCCAACTACAACAACTTTTAAGCGCAAAAAACCAGCTTCCAGAAGTGGTTTTATTAAAAGCAACCACAACTTCGACCAATGATGATATTCGTGAAATTGCCCAAAAAGGCATTACAACGGGCTTGGTTTGCAGTGCTCAACAAACTCAAGGGCGAGGTCAACATCAACGGCAATGGATTTCACCTGAAGGAAACATTTATTTAAGCACATTGGTGCAAACTCGAACACCCTTAGATGGTCGCTTAGCACTTGAAGTTGCTCTGAATATTTTACAAATCCTCCAGTTACAAGCTCTGAATCTGCAAGTGAAATGGCCAAACGATTTATATAGTGCTCAGGGCAAATGGGGTGGAATTTTAGTCGAACCACTGTCTCAGCACCAGGCTATTGTAGGTGTAGGTATTAATTTAAAAACACCACCAGTGACTGATAGTGATCAGCCAATTACCTCTTTAGAGGATTTAGGTCTAGAGCAAATGGGTCGTCTTGAGTTAATTTCAGAGCTTTATGTTGCTATTCAAAATGCTGCTCGCTGGTTTGATCATGGCTGCTACAACTTGGCTGGACGTTTTAACCACCACGCTGCATGGCTTAATCAGTTAGTTCAATTCGAACATAGTCAAGGACTGATACATGGCCGTTTCGTTGGAATTTCCAATGAAGGTGCAGTAATTCTTGAAACTCCAGAACCACAGCAGTTTTATCAAGGTCGCCTAAGACCACAAATAACTCAGTAATCAGGTATTTTCCCCATGAAAAGTTTATGGCTTGATATCGGAAACACCCGTTTAAAATACTGGATTACTGAAAATCAGCAAATTATTGAACATGCAGCTGAGCTACATTTACAGTCTCCTGCCGATTTATTACTTGGGTTAATTCAACACTTTAAGCATCAAGGCCTGCATCGCATAGGGATTTCTTCGGTACTTGATACCGAGAATAATCAACGCATTCAGCAGATTTTAAAATGGCTTGAAATTCCAGTAGTTTTTGCGAAAGTTCACTCTGAATATGCAGGTTTACAGTGTGGTTATGAAGTCCCGAGTCAGCTCGGAATTGACCGCTGGTTACAAGTACTCGCTGTAGCTCAAGCAGATGAAAACTATTGCATTATTGGTTGCGGAACAGCGCTCACAATTGACCTAACTCAAGGTAAACAGCATTTAGGAGGTTACATCCTGCCTAATTTGTATTTGCAGCGAGATGCTCTTATTCAAAATACCAAGGGTATTAAAATTCCAGACTCCGCTTTTGACAATCTAAATCCGGGTAATAACACTGTAGATGCAGTACATCACGGTATTTTATTAGGCCTGATTAGTACCATTGAAAATATTATGCAGCAATCACCTAAAAAGCTGCTGCTGACTGGTGGTGATGCAAAACTATTTGCCAAGTTCTTACAAAAATATGAGCCTGTGGTGGAAACCGACCTTTTACTCAAAGGACTACAGCAATATATTGCTCATTATCCTAAAGACTAAAATACACAACAAAATAAAAGGCGCTATATGCGCCTTTTATTTTATGGATTTATTTCTTTTGGTCGTTGTTACCAAACAGTGGACCCATTCCGCCACCGCCACCGCCAAATTGCTTTTGCATATTGCCTAATGAACGCATCATTTTGCTCATACCAGATGGATTGGCAAACTTCTTCATCATTTTGGCCATTTGTGCTTGTTGCTTGATAAGTTTATTCACTTCAGCAACATCCATACCACAACCTGCCGCGATACGCTTTTTACGACTTGGGTTCATCAAGTCTGGGTTACGGCGCTCTTTAACAGTCATTGACTGGATAATCGCTTCCATCTTCTTGACTTGTTTTTCAGGGTTCGCTTGCTCAATCGCTTGCTGAATTCCTGCACCGCTCATGCCAGGCAACTTGTCTAAGAAGCCCATCATACCGCCCATTTTTTTCATTTGCTCAAATTGCATCAGCATATCTTCAAAGTTGAAGCTACCGCCTTTTTGCAATTTTTTCGCCATTTTTTCGGCTTTTTCTTTGTCGATTTTACGTTCAACTTCTTCGACTAAAGAAAGTACGTCACCCATGCCTAAAATACGTTGAGCAACACGGTCTGGATGGAATGGTTCTAAAGCGTCAAGCTTCTCACCCATACCCAAGAACTTGATTGGCTTACCAGTAATGGCACGCACAGAAAGCGCTGCACCACCACGTGCATCACCATCAGTTTTAGTAAGAATCACACCGGTAAGTGCTAAAGCATCATTAAATGCTTTTGCTGTATTTGCAGCATCCTGACCTGTCATGGCATCAACCACAAACAAAGTTTCAGTCGGCTTAACTGCTGCATGCAATTCTTTAATTTCATCCATCATGTCTGCATCGACATGTAGACGGCCTGCCGTATCGACAATCAATACATCAGCAAACTGGATTTTTGCCTGTTCAATTGCACGATTAACAATATCAATTGGCTTTTCAGAAGGATCTGAAGGAATAAAGCCTGCACCAACTTCATTTGAAACAGTTTCTAACTGTTTAATCGCTGCCGGACGGTAAACGTCGGCAGAGACAGTCATTACTTTTTTCTTTTGACGTTCTTTTAAGAAACGTGCCAGCTTGGCAGCAGTTGTGGTTTTACCTGCACCTTGTAAACCAGCAAGTAATACTACAACAGGAGGTTTCGCACTTAAATCAAGTGTTTCATTCGCCTCACCCATCATCTTGGTGAGTTCGTCATAAACAATTTTTACAAATGCCTGGCCTGGTGATAACTGAGTCATCACTTCTTGGCCCAATGCCTCTTCCTTAACTTTCGCGATAAATTCACGAGTTACAGGTAACGCGACATCGGCTTCAAGAAGTGCCATACGTACTTCACGTAAGGTATCTTTAATATTGTCTTCGGTCAGCTGCCCTGAGCCAGTAACATTTCTTAAACTCTGTGTGAGTCGTTCTGTTAAGGTATCAAACATTGCAAAATCCGCTTAAAATGGCTAGTTGCAAAAAAATCTTTCTCGAAATAGAAAATTTATGCATAGAATGCTATAGGATACTTTAGTTCGCAGCGAATTTATATCTTATATAGATGAATTAATCCTGAAAAAGGTTTGACATGATTAGCCTCCCCTTGGTTTATACAATTTTGGCACTCATCGCATATACCACTTCTTTCTGGTATCTGTTTATTCGTTTAATGTCAAAACGTGAACCAAACTCATGGTTATTTGCTTTTGTTACTATCTTGGCATTAGTACTGCACGGCACAGTTTTATGCGATGCCATGCTTACACCAGCAGGAATTAACTACGATGTATTTAACCTGATGTCTTTTACATCAGGGCTTATGTTATTGTTAAGCTTAATTTTTAGTACTTTTCGCCCTATTCTGCCATTAAATTTGTTAGGCATTCCTGTCGCAGCTATTGGTCTTATTTTAGGGTTTGCCTTTAGTCGACCAGATCAATTTATTGAACAGCATTCGTTAGGACTTGATACTCATATCATTCTTTCGCTTTCTGCCTATGCAGTTTTACTGATGGCAACCATACATGCGATCTTGATGTGGTTCCAAAATCGTGAACTCAAAAAGAAACAAAAAAAACGTTTCTGGGTCAACTTACTCCCGCCAATTCAAGCGATGGAATCTTTATTATTTGACCTAATCATTACAGGTTTCATTTTATTAACGATTGCGCTTACATTTGGTTTTTTAACAATTGATAGCTTCTTTGCTCAGCATCTCGCTCATAAAACCGTATTTAGTATTATTTCTTGGTTTATCTATGGCTCATTACTGATCGGCCATTACAAACTTGGCTGGAGAGGCCAAAAAGCAATTCGTTTTACCTTAATGGGTTTTGTACTTTTAGCGATTGGATTTATCGGCAGTAAATTTGTACTTGAGATGATTTTAGGGCGCTAGAGAAATTATAATTTAATCGATACTAGACAGCGTTATGCATATCCCGTATAACGCTGTTTTCGTTTTACTCAGGTGACACAGACTGTGAAACTCATACTCGCTCCAATGGAAGGTTTAACTGACCCGATCATGCGGGATACACTCACATCTGTTGGTGATTTCGACTGGTGTGTGACCGAATTTATTCGCGTTACAGACAGTATTTTGCCAGACCACATCTATTATAGTTTTTGTCCTGAACTAAAAAATGATGGTAAAACAGCAGCCGGTACCCCTGTTCATGTTCAGTTCCTAGGTAATAATCCAGATATGCTGGCAGCAAATGCAGCAAAAGTTGTTGAATTGGGTGCACCTGCAATCGACCTTAATTTCGGTTGTCCTGCAAAAACCGTTAATCGACATCGTGGTGGTTCAGTCCTTCTTGATGAACCAGACGTGGTACATCTGCTGATTAAAGCAGTGAGAGATGCTGTACCTGCTCATATTCCTGTTTCAGCAAAAATGCGTTTAGGTTACCTCGATGAAAACCATACAATGGAAAATGCCCACGCTGTCGAAGATGCAGGTGCAAGCTGGTTAACTGTACACGCTCGAACTAAAGCAGATGGCTATACACCACCAGCTTATTGGGAAAAAATTCTACCTATTAAAGAAGCTTTAAAAATTAATGTCATTGCTAACGGTGAAATCTGGACCAATGCTGATGCTAGAGCCTGTCAGCAACAATCTGGCTGTGAAGACTTAATGATTGGCCGTGGTGCGGTAACGACTCCAGATTTAACCCAATGCATTCGCCAAAATATGGATGAAGCATTATTTAGTTGGGAACAACTCGTTGACTTACAAATTCGCTTTTTAAACGGTCAAGCAAAAACAGAAATTGGGATGGTTGGTCGTTATAAGCAGTGGTTAGGCATGATGACCAAAGCCTATCCTCAAGCGAAAGAATTATGGGATCAGGTGAAACGTATTAAAGCTTTAGATGAAATTGTTCAACAATTAGAACACACCAGATCAGATACTATTTAACTCGGCATAGCCTTTAAAAAAAAGAGGGCGATTGTTTTCACAACTGCCCTCTTTCGTATTTCAGGTTAAGCTATTATTCTTTTTTAAAAGCCGCTTACTTTCATTTTAAAGTCAGTTACAGAAACGCCAGTAACACCAAAACTCCCCATAGAACCATTAGGTAAATTATTAAACGTTGTTGTATTTTGAGTACCCATATTCCCTAAAGTGACATTATTAAGTGAAGCATCAAATTTACTAGATGCGCCTGTATTCCCAAAAGTTAATCCAGTTGGATCAACTCCTGCATAAAAACCATCTAATACAAAACCAGTTGAGGTATTTGTTCCTGCAAACTTAAACCCAAATGTAGCACCCGTATTATCGGACACTAAAGTAATTGGACAACCCGTAGCAGCAGAACAAATAGATTGAATTGCCCCACCAAATTTAACCATGACGGACTGCGCAGCATGGCCCAGTTGAATATTTAAACGAGGTTTATTGGCTTGTACAAAGTTAATATCTAGATTTCCAGTAGAGCGAATGATTTCTTTTACACCCGTATTTACTGTCGTTCCCGAACTAAAAATTGATTTTGGTGCATAACTTGTTAATGCATAATCGGATGGGCTAGATAAAGATGTACTTGGGGCTAAATAAACTGAAAAAGGTAGAAGTCGAATTCCGTTTACATCATTCCCCATAGATATAGCTAAATTTAAAAAAGGATTTCCCCCCCCAGCATCGGTATCCATTGCAATATTAAAAGAAGGATTACCCGATACAGCGGCTTTAATAAACTCTATACCAGAAACTGGATTAGTAGAGTTTCCAGCAATAACAAAACCAGCCTTGCTGTTATAAGAAGTTGAAGCAATACCGTTAGTATCAATGAGTGCGACTTGATTAAATTTAACTTTATCGGCCTGAATTCCTAAAGTTAAACCATTTTGGCCCGTCGTTGCTGCAAGGCTTTGATCATCCAAAGGTTGCATTGCAAAAACACTTGAACTACTGACAAGTAGCAGCCAAAATCCTATATTTTTATTCTTCATGTCGCTCTAATCCTTAAGAGACAAACGCTTATTATTTGTTCAGACTATCAGAATAATATTCAAGTACAAAGCAATTATCTCTATAACCCGACGAATGCAAATCCAATCACACTAAAATAAAATTTATATAAAAAAGTGACGATAATCGTCACTTTTTTATATTAGTTAAAGGCCCCATTTCTAGGCACAATACTAAAGCTACTATTTAAACGTCCACCCGTAATTGCAAGCTCACCTAAACGTGCTCCCGCTCCTGTTGAAGGCGGATAGAAATTAATATCTTTAACACGTAACGCGCCGTCAATACTCTTATCAGGGTTGAAATAAACCGCTGTATTTACCCCAACTTTACCTAAACCACTTGTTGTATCTTTACCCACAACCAAAGCGGTATTAAACGCTAGCTTTCCTGTAATATTGTCAAAACCAATTGCAGAACCATCAATCGGATCACTAATTTGAACCGTATTTCCAGTTGCTGTCGCAGGCACTGTGAAATCGCCGAGTACAGTTAAAGCACTACCATCTGCAATTGAACTATTTGGCACAATTGATAAGTTAAGATCGCCACCTAAACGGAGTTTTAGACCAAATAAGACATCATTATTTTTGGCAAAATTATCAATAGGTGAAGAACATGAACCCGTCGCTGGACAAGTTTTATATTTAGCCCCTGGTAAATAACCAGCTGCAATTTCTGTTGATAAAGCAAGTAGCATCTCTTTTAAACTAATATTAAGACTGCCATTTTCTAAACCAATACTTCCATTACCTTTGAGGAACATATCAATATTACGTAAGCCCATGTAATAATCAGTAGGACTACCACCATTATTAGCATTTGGAGAACCATCAATTAATAAAATTGAGGTTGTTTTAGTTCCAGTCGCATCACGTCCCGTAGTTCCAGCAGCAATACCAAAACCTAAACGCGAAGTCGTTCCAGATGCAGCTACAGCATTTCGAATAGGCTTACCATTTGCATCTTTTGTATAGTAATAAGCACTATTTGCCGGTGCATCTAAACCATATACAGCAGCGTTAGCATTTAAATTATAAAAAGGTAAGGCTAAGCCCCACTGGTTATTTGCACCATTATCTGCAAACTGATTGGCAGCAGCAACATTTGCACTTGTAGTAAAACGACCGCGTCTTGAAAATGCTTGAAACTCTGCTCCACGCATCGCAAGAATTAAGCTAAACGGATTAGTCACCGTATCACGGTGAATATTATGCTGATAATCAGCAGCTGTTGTTAAAGTACCCGACCCTAAACGAATTGCATTTAAAGTCGCGTTGTTTGGCATTAATAATGTTTTTGTATCAGCAAGATTTAAATAAATATTTCCGCTGTCAAAATAACCGCGTGTAGCTGAGTTAAGACCTGTTAAATTACCAAATTCGAAACCATAGGCATTCAGACCTGCTCCACCAATTTCTAAAGTGGTTGCTTTGCCATCTGAGCCTAGCATTGAGTCATTGTCTTTAGTGAATTCACCTTTCATACGAAAGGCAATTCCAGAATTACCTAAAATACTATTACTTGAGCCCGTACCCGTAGCGGTATTTGCAGTGCCTAAAGTGGTGGTATCCGCCGTACCATCCATACCACGGACTTGTAAATAACTATTTACCATACGTCCGCTAGCACCTAAACGAATCAAACCTTTTGCATTCTGTGGGCTATTAGTTGCATCTAAAGCATAAGGATTAGTTTTATCTACATTCGAACTGAGCATCACCTCAATATTCAGGCCTGAATTGGTTACTTTGCCACTACTGTCAACATAAGTACCCGCAGTTAAACCAGAAGCTGAATCTGCTACACGGTTAAAATCAACATAGCCATAGGTAGTATTCGGAGTTTGTCCTACACCAGCAACATTAGTTCCAGTATTTGTCTGTAAAACCAAGCCACGAGTTGGGTCAATCAACATGGCTCCTTTACCAACAAAATTAAAGTTAAAATTTCTTAAAATTAATTGATTTAACTGGCTGCGAGCATCCAATTGCCCTAGATAAATATTGGCATTATTAATACCAAGTGTCATGCTTGACTGGCTATTTGCATTAAATAAGCCATCTTGGGTTGTAAGTGCCAAATTTAGTGGGGAAGTTGTTTGAATAGCCAGCTGGCCCATTGTTGGTGAACAAGTAGCAGAGGTATTACATACTTTAACGCTATTTACGGTAATAAGTGATGGACTGCTTTGCATAGAAAAGTCGAGTCCAGTTTTACCCGTAGTTGGGTTACTCCCTACATCTAAACGGTAATTTGTACTTAAAGGCTGACTAGATGCATTACTTTTTTGAACTTTTATCCCGCTCGCTTGAGCTCTTAAGACCTGATCTGCACTACTAGGTGTACCTGCATGGTCATCCCAGTAAGCATTATCAATATTGATTTCATTAAACGTCGTTTGAATCGAAATCCCATCTTGTCCATTAACAGCACTCAAGTCAGCATCTGTTAAAGCTTCTAACGCAAAAACATGTCCGCTCACTAACAACATGCTGGTTGTTAATGCGTTTAAAATAAACTTTGAGCTGTGATTTTCTTTATTTTTTTTCATCACTTCAGTTCCTTTGAAATCTACATTACCCCTTAACAACGAGGATGGCTGCCATCACAGCTAAAGACCATGACTTTTCCTTGGATAGCCAAATTCCCATTCATCATCAAGCCCATAAAACCAGTTTCACGTCCATGGTCATACACCGATGGTGTTGCAGTAGCAACTTGCTGGTTTGCACTATTAGCAGTGGCCGCATAAGTTGGCTTTTTGAAATATGCATAATCATACATATTTGCACTCGAACCTTGCGCTGTCGTTGAGCTGGTAAAGTTATCTTGCTCAATTGATAAAGCATTAAAACCAAAGTTACGAATTAAAATTGGCTGTGCTGCACTAAAACTCAGTTGAATCGCAGGCTTAATCATTTCAGTATTGTTTTTATCCAAATACTTTAAATCAGCGCCATCCAAACCCATTTTTTGAATATTTAAAGTACCTTGTACGCCTTTAAATACGAGCCAAAGTTTATTACCACTATCACTATTTTCGGCCCAACCACTTGGTTTGGTCGCATCTGCTTGTACAAAACGCTTATTAATTGCCAAGCCAATATGGCAAAACTCTACGTTCTCACAGACACCACCACTACTATTGTCAAATACACCGTTAGCTGTCTGGTTTAAATTGAGCATTAAAGATAAATCAGCACCCGCCTGACCATTAATCGCCTGTAATGCTTCATTATCTAAAGTTTGTAGCTCTGCATGAGTCACCGTTGCACACAGAGCGAGGATTAAAGTACTTATTTTTTTCATAGCATTCTCCTCCTCTTATAGACCTTTAGTTGTAAGTTTCAAGTGCTGGATTAAAACACCGTCGATTGAAGCAGATCCCAAGTTATTTAAAGGACTAATGTTAGACAAAGCTGGAGCTTGATTAGCTGTAGGAATAACGTACCCAGTTGTGCCATTACTACTACCAATTAAATCGTTGACGACAGCATTTCTTGAAGTCAACCATGGAATAGCGGAGTTAGTCCAATCACGATTCGAAGTAGCTCCATACATTGGAGTTGAACCTGATGTGCTCGTACATCCTAGTGCACCAGAGCACTTCGGAGCATCAGCTGGTTTTGGCGTTGGATTTGTAATGACCCAAGCACCAGTCCCTTTGTTATACTCCCACTGATAAAGATAACCCGCTGTTTTATAGCCACAGTTTGAATTAAATAAACCACAACTATATTCTTGATTCCATATTTGGGTATTCTGTTGTCTTTGTTTAAAACGGACCTCTGTCATTGTGGCAGAAGTGGTACCAGAAACAGAATTAGTCAGTGATACCAAACTACCAGCAGAAGTTCCAGAAACTTGTGTTCCAGTTGAAATTAAACGCCCAAAGGAAACTCCAATTGCGCCTTCACCAGTATTTGCTAATAAGGTTTTTCCATTATCAGGACTATATACGGTACCAATCGTGATACTACTATGCGTAGGGTTAACACACGAATAAACGTTACATGTAGAACCTTTGTAAGTCGTGTCAGCACCAGTGTAATCAGTATAAATCTGTTTATATATTTCTGGTTTATTTGCAATTCGTGCAATTTCAATACTAAAGTTTTTGCCGTCGGAACCTAAAATAAGTGGTTGATATAAATTACCTAATACCAAGTTAATATTTGGGTTATAGAGATATAAGCCTTCACTATCAGCAAACTTTGGTGCTACGGCGCCTGCAGAGTCAAATGCAGGAGTATATAAATTGTTTGAGGCATTTGGTGAGTCTGAAGTTTCACGTGTACTAAAACGTAATACCTTGCTCGTATCATTAAAGGCAATTCGTGTTTTATTTGATGTTTTTGTATCTGTTCGGGTTCGATTTTCTACATAGTAACGGCAGCCACGTAATGTACTAAAACTTCCAGTACCACTGTTACCACAATCTCCAGTAGTATTTGTGCTTAAAGTAGAGTTTGCACCTGCATGTACTGTTTGCCATCCATTATTACTACTTGTGGCGTATGTCTGGGTCTGGCTCGTAACATTTTCAGTCACAATACTGGTATTTTTGCTATCACCCGTATTTAAGCGAACTAGTCCAGACATTCCTAAAGTATTATTATAAAAAGGGCTCATTCCTCCAGCAGTAGTTGCGCCACCTAATGTTTGAAACAAACTGATCTGGCTACCATTTAAACTAAAGCCATTTAGAATGCCTTGCAAACGTAAACGGTTAGCACGAGTTGTATCAATACTGGCACCAATTAACCCGTTACTATTACCATATTGAAATTGGGCTAGAGAGCCATTTGTTGTAGCAACAACATTGGGATTCCGTACAAATGCATCAGCCCATAGCCCTAATTTTAAATTATATGCATCAGCTCCCTCTGCCCCATCAATTAATGGTTGATATAGAGGAGCTTCTAAAGATAAATACGTTACTGGGTAAACACCGCTATCTGTTGTACTAAAATTAGGAACATTCGTAGCAGTTTTTACCTTAAATATCCAAGGATTGGCTCCTGTGCCCCAACTCGAAATCGCTGCTGCGGCTGAGGTGTTAGCAATCCGCGAATTTGCATCGCCATCTGACTTAGATAATGCTAATCCATAAAGAAATATATCTGCTTTACCTACTGCGCGGTCTTCTGGCCCAACAGTACCATTACCACTGGTATCAGCTGCAGCAACACTCAAAGGCCCCACAGGTACATAGTTAATATAACCAGTATCTTTACTACGATCGGTAATAATTTGATTTACAGATTCATTTGGACCAGCGCCACGAAATACCATGAATGTATTTTGCGGTAATATCGCAATACCTTCGCCTGTAGTTTCACTTAAACCAGCATCAGAAAGTTCTTCAAGAGCAAAGCTAGACTGACTTAAAAAAAGTCCAATAAAACTTGCTAAAACGGTTTTTTGAAACCTTACCGTATAATTAAGTGTAGTCATCGTGACCTTCCTGTTTTATACGATGCCGCGCACCATATTTATTTTTCTTTAACAGTCCTTGATGCGAGATGAAATTATTTCCTTTTTCTTCTCACAAGGGGCAAACTTTAAAATTGCCAACCTTTCCACATTCCCATTATGCTGAATATTTACTCAAATGCAAAATTAAATAAACAAAAACTCATTTTTCCGATGAACGAAAAATAAGAGATGCATTTAACAGAATTTTAAAGAACCATAACAGTTAGAAGAAAAACTCTGTTTCTGCAACACAACATTAGTTAAAGCCATAGAAGCAGGGGTTTTCCCTGTTAAATCGACTGTTCCAACTGGAAGATTTCCTGCAATTAAACAACTACTGGCCAAAAGTCCACAGTCCACAGGATTTTTGTCTAAATACGCGCTTACCTGCCCTAAAGCATCCACAATAGTAGAGAGCGCAATATCAACGCTACCAGCAGGAGTAATTTGACCAATATCAATCGGATTTGTAAGCTCTAACCACCATCCTGTTTGTGCAGTAGATGCAGCCTCGGGCCATAGAATATTTACACCTTGCACTGATAGGTAACCAGCAGATCCATTTAATTGCGCAGCATGGAAGTAACCTAAACTTTGTTTAATAGCTACATTTACATCAAGATTATTCACTGTTCCAGTTACATTACCAGAAATAGGAATAGGAAGCCCTAATACAGAGGCTGTAGCATCTAGAGTTCCAGTAATAGCTAGCCCACCAACTCTTGCAGTCGCATTTAAGTTGGCTGTATTAATACGTTTACCTGTAATAATTTGTTGCCCCATAGACAATGTTCCACTACCTGCCCCCAAATTCAAGTTATAACCAGTAGATGTAAACGGGACAGTATATAAATTACCTAAAACGGTTGCTCGACCAGTAATTGCCGTATTTGTCTCATCTTGGGTAATACCGTAGTAAGGATTCGTAGTTACGGTCCCCCCTGTTGGTTTAGTGACCATATATCCACTTAATGAATTAATACCACTAGCAGCATCACCATTTTCTAAACCAAAAGTAAGTAACCCCGAAAGTGACTTAGCACTTAATCGAAAACCTTGGATCTCACGTGTAGAAGCCGAGTCTGGATTTTTAACAGCAAATTCTAAAAATGGATTGGTAATGATAGCGGAAGAAGAGGCACGCTCAGTACTAGTACTATCTACTGTGCCACCACTTAAACTCAGATAATCAATGTCAATATCACAGGCACCAGCGCCATTTACACCACCACAACCTAACTGTAATTTTTTAATATTGGCATTAATTTCTAATTGGGCATCTAGTGCAAGTCGGTAAAACCCCATATTTCCATTTGAACTTGAGTTACTTGCAGAATCTGTAGGCGCAATATAAGACATACCCATTAAAGCTTGACCACGCGTCGCTGATAGTTCAGCATCAGACATAGGCACCAGTGTAGAAGCAGCGTAAGCTGAAGAAAAACATAAGCTTCCGAGTGTCAAAAGTGCTACTCGAAGAGACGTAAACTGTCGCATGGCCGACCTCCGTATCCGTGGGGGCATAATCCTGTTTAATTTCTTTTTATTTGGCCTATATACATTTGATCATGTATTTAACTAAACATTATCAAAGAGAGCCTATATCCACTTTATTTGCTTTTAAATTCTGTGATACAGAGCAAAAAACAAATCAATCATTGATCATTTTATATCATTTTTTACAAAAGGAAACTGTCGTTTATCATAATTCCGATAAACGCTTCTCATAAAAATTTTATGTATAAAATTGGGCCACCTCAGTGACCCATTATTTTTAAAATCTTTTCATCGAGGGAACATTAAGTTTTAGGAAGTGTAACACCTGTTTGACCTTGGTATTTACCACCACGATCTTTATAAGAGGTTTCACATACTTCATCACTTTCAAAGAATAGCATTTGTGCTACGCCTTCCCCAGCATAAATACGTGCAGGTAAGTTAGTGGTATTTGAAAATTCTAAAGTAACGTGACCTTCCCATTCAGGTTCTAATGGAGTCACATTTACAATAATACCGCAACGAGCGTAGGTCGATTTACCTAAGCACACTGTCAACACATTGCGAGGTATACGGAAATATTCAATTGTACGTGCTAGGGCAAATGAGTTTGGCGGAATAATACAAACATCAGACTCAATATCGATAAAACTTTTGTCATCAAAATTCTTTGGATCGACAATTGCAGAATGTACGTTTGTAAAAACCTTGAATTCACGGGCACAGCGTACATCATAACCATAGCTAGAGACCCCGTAGGAAATCAACTTTTCACCATTTTCATCAAAACGGACTTGATTCTCTGCATAAGGTTCAATCATGCCGTGTTTTTCGCTCATCTCGCGAATCCAACGATCAGACTTAATGGCCATGTATTTTCTATCCAAAAGGTAAATTCATTGATTTCGACGTACTTTAACTTAAAAAACCAATTATGAAAACAACACAGAGCTACTCAAATAAATAAGAATAGCTCAGCTGCACATTTAGAGGTTCAGTAAAGCAGAATAACTAATTGGAATTGAAAAGCTGACCAATACAAGTGAAGCTGTTTTTTGCAAGTTAGTTTGATTTAACCAACCCACTTTCTTAGATGCTAAAACCGATCCCAAAAAAATCCAGAACAATGCAATTGGGGTAATAAGTGCCAAGTAAGCCATCATATGAATTAAATAAATATGAAAATTACTCCATGCAGCTACTGGGAAAATTGCTGAGGCAAAGAGTAATGCTTTTGGGTTTAATAAAGTGGCGCAGAATAACTCACGAGCACGAATCGTTGGCTGATTTAATTCAACTTCTTGATTTGCTGTATGCCATAACTTGATGGCTAAGAAAATAATATAGCAAGCGCTCAATAGCTTTAGAATAGGCGGCAGCATTGGTAGTGTGCTAGACACTTTTCCAATCAGCATTCCCCATGCAGAAATAGAGATGACATAACCCAAAACTTCTGCTGGAATAAGTTTTACTGACTTCCTTAAGCCCACTTGTACCCCAGAAGAAGCGAGCAGAGTATTGGTTGGACCTGGAGTAAGTAAAATTGTGGCTACTAAGCCAATAAAAAGCCATGAAATCATTGAATGACCTCACAATATAGTCATCTCAGATTAATAGATATCCTGTCACAAGGCAAAAGGTAATTGTAAGACAAAGTATTTCAAATTATTTTTAAGACAAAAATAAAGTATATAAAAACAATTATTTATACAAAAATCACATAAAGTCGAGAAGAAAACTTTACGGTCAGTTGTTATACTTTTCAAATAGATTATGAGTTAAGTAACATAAGTATTTTTATTTTAAGTCTATTTTTCCATCAAAAGTCTTTATAATAAAAAATATATAGCAATGGTAAGTTTAAATTTTAAGCTTTTAATAAGTTTCAATTCATATATTGTTTCTGATTTTTTTATATAGAGCATCGCGCTTTACTACCCTTAATGATTATGGCAAAGCATTTTTTTCAATCTTGGCTTCCCTCTCCCGAGAAAGTTTCAAATATGAAATTTCTAAGGATTTTTGGTAAAAAGACCCTTAATCCTGTGCTTTGGTATGTCAATCGAAAATCAATCACCCGAGCTGTTTTTGTCGGAACTTTTTTTGGTTTACTGCCTATTCCTTTTCACAGCGTATTTATTGTGATGGCTGTATTGCTATTTGAAGTAAATTTACCAATTAGCTTGATGCTCGCGTGGTTAAGTAACCCGCTTACATTAGTTCCTATTCTATATATTGGATTTTGGTTCGGTTCTCATATTTTTCATGTGCATATGATTAACAAAGAAATGTTGCTAGGTGTATTGCATCAGATTTCTCGTTGGATTACTCATTTCGGCCATGGCCACATTGATTTTAGTCTTGCGAAAATCTTGATGACTGGACTTGTTGTAGAAGCTTTTGTATTTGCTGTCATTTTATATATATGTACAGAAATTTTCTGGCGCTGGATGGTCGTTAAAAACTGGAAAAGTAGACATCGTCAAAAGAAGCAAGAAGAGGTTTTATAAAAGCTTCACTCTTCTCGCATAGGGTTAAATCATTATTTTGGCAGTTTTGATTTCATATATTCTTCGGCCACATTAAGCACATATTCTTGGCAAGCCTCTCCTGTACCAGGGTCATAAGCTCCATTATTGGTAATATTATTAGATAAGATTCGAATGCCGAGGAAAGGAACGTTAAATTGACTTGCAATTTGCGCAACAGATGCCGCTTCCATTTCTTCAACAGAAGTACCATAACGTTGATGGAAAAATTGAATACGATCTAGCTCATTATTCCAGACATCTGCTGAACCAATCGTTCCTTCAACCACATCACCTTTATCATAACGGACTTTATGTGCTGCCATTAGCAACTCTTGGTCACCTTCAAATTTGCGTATTGCAATCGGTTCTGGATTTGATTCTTGAGTTGGCAAAACATCAAAAGCCTCAACCCATGTGAGTGAGTCTGAACCACCGCCCACTGGCTGTTTAGGTGTTCTAAATGCACCAATATTGGTTGTATATTTTCCTAAAACAATATCGTAAACGTGCAAATCAGGATCATGTCCACCTGAAGTTCCCTGATTAATGATCGCAATCGGTTTATAACGCTCAATCGCTAGAGCAGTTGCTGCAGCAGAGTTACTCATACCCATGCGAGTTTTAGAAATAATCATTGGATAACCGTTATAGGTACCCTTCCAGAATTTCCACCCACCAATTTCTTCAATAGTCTTATTCTCTAATTTTGAAGCCATTTTTTCCGATTCTACTGGCAAAGCACCCTGAATAATGATCGGCTGTAACTTCTGTTTTTGTTCCTGAACTGTTGGGGTTTGTGAAGCAGATGAGTTGTCATCGTTGCATCCAACTAAAAATAAAGCGCTACATAAACTGATTACGCCCAAACTATACTTAAATTGCATTTTTTAACCTTTCTTTTTAAAAAGTGTAAGGTAGCAATCTACATGCCAATTTCAAGTTCAGCTTTGTTATTAGGATTCAGTAATTTAAATTTTTATTTTAATCAGATGATAAAAAACCCGACTTAAAGCCGGGTTTTAATAAATTAGAAAATACGCTTATCATCACGTGTGCGTTGAGGGATTTTTTCAATCTGCTGCCAGACTGCTTTAGCAATCTCAATATAACTATCAGCTGCATCATCCATTGCCACAACACTAGGTTTACCCTGATCAGCATGTTCACGTATTTGAGCATTTAGAGGCAAACGGCCTAGCAATGGAATATGGTATTGCTCGGAAAGCTTATCACCACCACCGATACCAAAAATTTGCTCTTCATGACCACAGTTTGAACAAATATGAGTCGACATGTTTTCAACGACACCTAATACTGGAATACCCACTTTATTAAATAATTCAATTCCTTTGGTGGCATCAAGCAAGGCAACATTTTGGGGAGTAGTCACAATGATTGAGCCTGTAACCGGAATACGCTGTGCAAGCGTAAGTTGAATATCACCAGTACCCGGTGGCATATCAATCATGAGCACATCTAAATCTGGCCAAAGTGTTTGATTAAACAATTGCATTAGAGCGCCTGTTGCCTTTGGTCCACGCCATGCAACAGGTGTGTTGTTATCACCAGTTAAATGTCCAATAGAAAGCACAGCCATACCATAAGCATCTAAAGGTACAAAATTTTCACTTTCAATAAGTGGGGTTTTACCAGCGTTTCCTAGCATTGTGGGAATACTTGGACCATAGATGTCAGCATCTAATACCCCAACCTTAAGACCCATTTTTTGCAAGGCAAGCGCCAAATTAACCGTAGTTGTCGATTTACCAACGCCGCCCTTTCCTGATGAAACTAAAATAACATTCTTAATGCGAGGGTGAAGTGGAACATCTCTTTGTTGCAGAGCGGCTTTTTGAATCGGTGGATTATTTGGATCTGGTTCTGATTTAGGTGAGGCGTCAAGTACAGGAGGTAAATTTGAACTTTCTTGTGTAGGGCGCTTTTGTTGAACCACGTGTAAATTAAGTTCTTCAATACCGCACTTTTCTAATGCACCCGCTAAATCATCATGGATTTGCTGCAAATGCTCTTTTTCATCAGGAAATGTATTAATCGTAAGTTGTAATACACGACCCTGAACTTGAAGCTGACTAATGCGCTCCTTTAAAGCATCTTTTGAATGCGGTAATAAATAATTTTGGAGTACGGTTTGGATTTCATCTTCTTTCACCTCTTGTGCGGGTGAAAAAACGGACTTTAATGAAGAAAGCCAAGACATATTGTTTACTCCAAAAACAGATCATTACAGCTTAATGGAGATAGTGTAACAGTATTGCTCCACACTCGCTCACCTTGGGATGAATAATTACTCACTTCAGATCTCATCTTTTAGGTAAGGAGTGCAGATTTTAGTTTAAATCAGCTTATTCAGCAGAATCATGATTCTTTAATTTATTGAGTTTATCGGTTGCAGTTTTCTTCAACTCATCAAGTTTTGCTGTTGCTTGCGTTTTCAACTCATCAAATTTTGTAGCAGCCTCTTCCTTTAATTCCGCAGCTTTGGCTTTAGCATCGTCAAGTTTATGAGCTGCTTCTGTACGCAAGTGATCAAACTTGTCTTGTAGACTATGCTGAGCATCCTCAAATTTACCTTTTAAATCAGTTGCTTTTTCTTCAAGAGCCTCTTTACCAGAAGCTTGTTTTTCTTTCACATTTTCCTTTAAATCATCCAAAGCTTTTTCGCCTTGTACTTTCGCATCAGCTGCTTTTGCCTTTAATTGGTCTACCTTATCTTCAACTGCTTCTTTACCAGCAGCTTGCTTCTCTTTTACATTTTCCTTTAAATCGTCCAAAGCTTTTTCACCTTGTACTTTTGCATCAGCCGCTTTTGCCTTTAGTTCATCTAATTTATTTTCTGTAGTCATCGTTGTTATCCTCATAGTTAATTAAAAAATTACCTGAATAAGTTATTAGTTATACATCGTTATGGCTTATTTTCTGACCGTAACTGCAATTTGAAACAAAGACAATACAGGAAGATTCAAATATTTTTCGATTTGTTTATCTGTTCTAAAGAGAAACCACCTCTAGCCAAAATCCATTTTAATAGAAATCTCTTATGCCAAGCCGGAGATTATTAATCTTTGCTTATCTCCGTGCATCAGTTAAAATCTTCCACCTTATAAATACGAATGAGAGAATGAAATCCGTGCGTAAAATTTTAGTCACTAATGCCCTCCCTTATGCTAATGGTCCAATTCATATGGGTCATTTACTCGGTTACATCCAGGCAGATATCTGGGTTCGTGCCATGCGAGCAATGGGTCATGATGTGGCTTATGTATGTGCGGATGATGCTCACGGTACAGCAATTATGCTACGTGCCGAAGCAAATGGTATTAGCCCAGAAGAGCAAATTGCGAATGTTCAAAAAGAACACATCCGTGATTTTGACGGTTTTGGCGTACATTTCGATCACTACGATTCAACGCATAGCGATGCAAACAAAGCACGTTCAACAGATATCTATATTAAAAACCGTGACGCTGGAAATATTGCAGTTCGTCCTGTAACTCAATTATTTGACCCAGAAAAAGGGATGTTCTTGTCTGACCGTTTCATTAAAGGTACATGCCCAAAATGTAAGTCAGAAGATCAATACGGCGACTCATGTGAAGTGTGCGGTACAACTTACAATGCAACTGAGTTACTTAACCCGCGTTCGACTTTAAGTGGTGCAACACCAGTTGAAAAATCATCAGATCACTATTTCTTCAAGCTTCCAAACTTCTCTGAATATTTACAAAAATGGACGCGTGATGAAGGTCGTTTACCTCTTTCAATTGCGAACAAGTTAGATGAATGGTTTGAAGCTGGTTTAGCAGACTGGGATATTTCTCGTGATGCACCATATTTTGGCTTTGAAATTCCAGACGCACCAAATAAATATTTCTACGTATGGGTAGATGCCCCAATTGGTTATATGTCTAGTTTTGAAAACTATATCAAAGCTAAACGCCCAGATTTGAACTTTGATGATTTCTGGAAAAAAGATAGCCAAAATGATGTTTATCATTTTATTGGTAAAGACATTGTTTATTTCCATGCTTTATTCTGGCCTGCAATGCTTGAAGGTGCGAACTATCGCACCCCAACAGGATTATTTGTAAACGGTTTCTTGACTGTAAATGGACAAAAAATGTCTAAGTCACGTGGTACTTTCATTAAGGCCGAGACTTACTTACAGCATTTAAACCCAGAATATTTACGTTATTACTTTGCATCTAAGCTTTCAGATAAAGTTGAAGACTCTGACTTAAATCTTGATGACTTTGTTCAAAAAGTAAATTCAGACTTAGTCGGTAAAGTCGTTAATATTGCTAGCCGTTGTGCGAAATTCATCAACAGCAGCTTTAACAATACGTTATCTGCTCAATGTGCAGAAACTGATTTAGTACAAAGTTTTATTGATGCTGGCGATTCAATCGCTGCTGCATATGAAGCACGTGAATTCTCTGCGGCGATCCGTGAAATTATGGCGCTAGCTGACCGTGCAAACCAATATATTGATGAGAAAAAGCCTTGGGCACTTGCTAAACAAGAAGGTCAAGAGCAACAAGTTCTTGACGTCTGCTCTGTGGGTATCAACTTATTCCGTCAACTCGCAGTGTACTTAGCTCCAGTTCTGCCAACTTTAGCTCAACAAGTTCAAGATTTCTTAAAACTTGAAAGCTTCGATTTCGAGTCACGCAAACAAATTCTTGTAAGCCATGAGATTGCGCAGTTCCAACCGCTTATGCAGCGTGTTGATCCAAAAGCTGTTGCAGCTATGGTTGATGCTTCTAAAGAGTCTTTAGGTGCTCCTGCTCCAGAAGCAACAAAAGCGGCAGTGAAAAAAGACAAAGCAGCTGAGAAAAAAGCAGCGCCTACTCCAGCAGTTGGTGAAGCTGAAATTATCGGTATTGAAGATTTCTTAAAAGTTGACTTACGTGTTGCTCAGGTCATTGAAGCAGGTACAGTTGAAGGTTCAGATAAACTACTACAACTTACTTTAGACGTTGGTGAAGCTGAACCACGCAATGTATTCAGTGGCATTCGTAGCCAATACGCACCAGAAGACCTAAAGGGTAAATTAGTTGTTATGGTTGCTAACCTTGCACCACGCAAAATGCGTTTTGGTATTTCAAATGGCATGGTACTTGCTGCTGGAAATGGTGAAGGTATTTTCATTATTTCTCCAGACAGCGGTGCAAAACCTGGCGATAAAGTTTCTTAATCTGCTTTCAAAAAAAGCTCCCTAAATTGGGAGCTTTTTTATTTTTTAAGGGCTTTGAATAAGTTTAAACAAAGCTTACTAAATTATGACCACGGCCACCCTTCGCAAGGGTTATTAAATAAAACGTGTATATTTCCCAACTCTTCATTTGTTAAATAGCCATTCTTATTTTCATCTAAATAATGAAATAGCTCTGTCTGCTTGTTTTCACCTTGAAAACGCTTATCACTCGGCCAGTTATAAGGATAAAAGTCTTCAACCCGTTGAAATTCTTTTTGGCTATACATGCCATCATGATTTAAATCATATTTTTCCTGAAAAAGCTCCCAATCTAAAGAAGCAGGCTCACACGCATTTACCATATTCAAAATACAGTAAGTTGCACATCCAGCAAGTAACTTAATAGTTAGCTTGCTCATGATTATTCACTTGTATATCGGAAATTTTATAATCCTTTTCATGAACCGGAGTACCCACAATACTCATGGTCCGCTCATTTGCTGGCTGTTGCTTGCTCATCGTTCTCATCTCACATCCTGTAGTTAAGATGAGAAAAACTACAGAAATGCTCACCATTAGTTTTTTCATAACGTGATCCTCATTTCTTTTTGTTTTATTTATTAAGTTACCACTTTTAAAGTGTTTAAGTGCTAAAAAAGATATTTCAATTTGTATGTATTTTACGCAAAAAATAAAGCCAGACTATAAATAGCTGGCTTTGGATTTTTTAGATATTTTAATTAAAGACTTATCATTTGAAGAAAATTAACTTTAAGCCTAATACACTCACAATACTTCCAGCTACTCGGTCAACGGCAGTTTTTGCTTTTAAGTACATTGTTCTAGGCTTCTCTGAAGAGAGCAGCATTGCCACACATGAGTACCAACCCGCATCAATCATAAAACAAATCACTGGTAATGCGACATAGTAATAATTAGGGATTTCTTTTGGCAACAAAGCAGTAAATACACTCGCTAGCACGACTGCGATTTTTGGATTACTTAACTGGGTAATTAAGCCATATCGATATGCCTGCTTATAAGTCATTTTCGATTTGCCATCGTTTTCCATCGCAATTGGTTCTTTAGCATGTTTAATAATTTTAAAGGCCAGCCAAAGTAAATATAGACCACCACCAATTTTTAAAATTAGATAAGCAGAAGGCACCGCCAATAAAACTGCTTGCAATCCCATAACTGCTAATAGACCAAAAAGCGCTGCACCTGTCCCCGTCCCTAAAGCGGTAAACAAACCATGTTTACGTGATTTAGAAATTGAATTTTGTGCAACATAAATAAAGCTTGGCCCAGGACTTATTGCTCCAAGCATCAATGCCATCGCAATTGAAAAAAGAGGAATAAGGGACTCAAACATTGTATTGACCTAGCATCACGCAATTGCGCGGTATTCTAACAGCTTTTTGTGACACATATAAAAATGGCGAAGATATAAATGATGAAAATTGAATTTTCATGTTTTTACAATTTAAATCTTCACAACGGACAAAAATGTCCGTTAAATATATAACCTTTAGAACACCCCAAACCGATGACATGAGTAAACGTCAAAAAATTGCAGCCCATAATCGGGATGAATTACTCAATGCAGCCGAAGAATGTTTTCGTATTCATGGCATTAATGTTCCCTTACAAGTTGTGATTGACCACGCTGGTGTAGGCAGAGCGACGTTCTATCGTAATTTTTGTGATCGAAAAGCTTTAATTAGTGCACTTTTAGAACGCGCGATTACACAGCTAGAGCAAAAAGCAGCTCATTTTCAACAATTCGAAGATGGTTTATTTCGTTTAATTGAAGGACATATTGGGCAACTTCCCAAGCTCGCAATTTTGCAAGATTTTTGGAGAGTGATTGATCGACAAGATCCAATTATGTTAAAAATTTATGAACGGCGAAATAATGCACTTAACCCACTGATTGAAAATGCGATAAAACAAAAATTGTGCCGAGCTGATCTGACCGCCGATGACTATGCAATGGTCACAGCAATGTTGGGTTCTTCATTTCAAGGACATGAACCAGAAGAACAGACTCGCTTAGCAAAACGAGCAATTGAATTACTATTTCATGGTATTCAAATACAAAAAATTCGAGGGATAGAATGAGTAAAACGCCTCGTTACTTAGAAACACCACCCGACTGGACCCCAGAAGAGCAACCGACTTTACCTGGTTCACCAGCAGCTATTGCACACTCTGTACCTAAGCGGTTTATTTACTTTTTTATTGGTTTATTTATCGCCCTTTCGGCAAGCTTAAGTAATGGTTTTATTACGGCAAATCTACCTTTAATCCAAGGTGAGTATGGACTAACTCCTTCCGAAGCGGCTTGGTTGCCTGCTGCTTATGTCATGGCAAATGTCAGTTCAAACCTGATTTTATTTAAAGCCCGGCAACAGTATGGCCTGAGAGTATTTTCGGAAATAGGACTCGTGATTTTTATTGCAGTTCTGGTATTACATATTTTTGTGCATACTTATGAAATGGCCCTATTTGCGCGGGTTGTAGCTGGTTTAGCTGGTGCGCCATTAAGCTCACTAGGTATGTATTACACCATGCAAGCTTTTAAAAAAGCAGACATGGCAAAAGGTATATATATTGCCTTTGGTTTTCAGCAACTTGGTGTGCCATTAGCTTGGATTATTTCTCCATTTCTCGTAAATACAGATAGTTGGTCTGTTCTATATACCTTTGAGCTCGGCTTAGCACTTTGTTGTTTAGCCATGGTCGTTTCATTGAAGTTACCACGTAGCTTAAGAATTTATGTTTTTGAGAAGCAAGATTTCTTTACCTTTGCTTTATTAGCGCCTGGCTTTGCCTGCTTATGTATTGTACTCACACAAGGTCCAATTTTATGGTGGTTTAACAGTGAATGGCTTGCTTACGTCTTAATTGCAGGTTTTAGCTTAGTTGTTCTTGGTTTGCTCTATGAGCACTATCGCGCCAATCCATTAATTATGACACGCTGGTTAGGCGCCGCTTCGACCCTACGCTTCATTTTTGGTGCTTTTGCTATTCGACTTTTAATGTCAGAACAAAGCTACGCAGCTGTTAACTTCTTAAAAACAATGGGGATGGGTCCAGACCAATTTGTTCCACTCTATGTGGTCATATTGATAGGGATTTTAAGCGGAACACTTTTTAGTGCACTGACTTTTTCACGCGAACGGATTATCTTCCACTTACTTTTTGCAGAATTTTTAATTTTAGTCGCATGTGGACTAGATTATCACTTAACCAGTGATGTCCGACCTGTGAACTTCTTTGCAAGTCAGTTTTTAGTAGGCTTTGCAGGTGGTTTATTTATTGGGCCATTGCTCCTGATTGGCTTTGCGCAAACTTTGGCTAAAGGTCCTTCGTATGTGGTGACTTTTATTGTGCTGTTCTCTGCAACTCAAACATTTGGCGGCCTTGTCGGGTCTTCATTCTTCTCGACCTATCAACAACACCGCACACAAAACTATCAAGTCGAGATTATTAAAGATTTGGAACAAGCAGATCCTCTAGTTGCTCAAAGGCTCTCTACATATCAACGCAGTGCATCAGTTACGACTACTGACCCAGCATTACAAACAGCCCAATCCATGCGCTCACTTAATCAAGTGGTCACTCGTGAAGCGCAAGTGCGTGCCTACAATGACGTTATTGCATTAAACGGTATTTTTGCTGTCGCACTACTCTTGTGGGGTGGTTTTAATATTGCACGAAGTAAATATCTACAACGTAGAGGAATTAGCCGTCCTTAACGGCTTCTTTATTGATGAAATAGAAATTGAGATTGATATATGTCAGATGATCAAAACAAACCGGAACAAGCTCCACCTCAAGCAGCTCCCGCTCCATCTAACGAACCGGCACCTGCGAGCAAACTGATTCCAACAAAACGCTCAACTTTATTATGGATGCTAGTTGTGCTCATTGTCGGTATTTTAGTGATTTTGTGGGCATGGAGAATCGGACCCTTCGCAACGAGCGTTCAGCAAACTGACAATAGTTATGTTAAAGGTAAAACAACGATTTTATCGTCGCAAATTAATGGCTATGTTAAAGATGTATTAGTTAAGGACTTTGACCACGTTAAAAAGGGTCAAGTATTAATGCATATTGATGCAACCACCTACGACCAAAAAGTAACGCAAGCGGCTTCTGGAGTTGAACAAGCTAAAAATACTTTAGCCAATCAGACACAGTCTATTGCTCAAAAACAAGCTGATATTGTGGCTGCACAAGCAAAAGTAGATCAAGTTAAAGCTCAATATGAACTTTCTTTAGCACAGCTTAGACGATATCAACAGTTAGGTAATAGTGGAGCAGCTTCTAAATCTGAGCAAGATAAAGCCGCAGCAGATGCTGAAAATAACCTTGCAGCACTGAAGCAGGCAGAAGCCAATCTTTTAGTTGCCAAAGAAGCACTTAAAACGGCGCAGGTCGCGGAAGCTGGCTTAGAAGCACAAGTTTCCAGTGCTAAAGCACAACTAGATCAGGCACAAACTACCAAAGACTATAGTGTCATTGTTGCTCCAATGGATGGACAACTTGGTGAGGTGAACCCTCGTGTTGGGCAATATGTAGCAGCAGGGTCACAATTACTCTACCTCATTCCACAGCAAACTTGGGTGATTGCCAACTTTAAAGAAACCCAAATTGCCAATATGCGAATTGGGCAAAAAGCATGGTTTACAGTCGATGCGATGAAACACAAAAAATTTACAGGGCATGTTGAGCAGATCTCACCTGCTGCGGGTTCTGAGTTCAGTGTATTAAAGCCTGACAATGCAACAGGAAACTTTACCAAAGTGGTTCAAAGAATTGCCGTACGCATTACCATTGATCCAAATCAAGAAGGAATGGAACACTTACGCCCTGGCATGTCAGTAATTACTTCTGTCGATACAAATTCGTAAACAGCTTTTTAAAGCTCTATTTAAAAAGCTACAATGTGATCAATCATTAATTTTCTCAATTTCTAATGTTTGATCACATTGCCCAACCTGTTTCCTATCAGCATATTGAACTCTCCTCTCTAGTTCATCTCGACATTAAGCGATTAGATTTAGTTCATCCTCAAATTTCGGGCAATAAATTTTTCAAACTAAAATACAATCTGCTTGTCGCAAAACAACAAGGTTTATCGAGCATTTTGACTTTTGGAGGGGCCTATTCAAATCATATTGCCGCGACTGCCTATGCCGCTCATCTTTTTGGCTTAAAAAGTATTGGAATTATTCGTGGTGAAGAGTTAGCTGACAAACCTCTGAATCCAACCTTAGCAAAAGCTCAAAGTTTAGGAATGCATCTACATTTTGTCTCACGCAATGAATATCGCTTACGAGATGATGCAAACTATCTTCAACAATTACGTCATCAATTTCCTGAAATTTTCATTATTCCTGAAGGCGGCACCAATGAATTGGCAGTTCAAGGTTGTCAGGAAATTCTTAGCCAAAGTGATTTAAATCAATATGACGTGATTTGCTGTGCAGTAGGAACTGGCGGAACGGTTTCGGGTCTTATTGAAAGAAGTTCAGCCGATCAAAAAGTCTTAGGGTTTTCGGCTTTAAAAGGTGACTTTTTACAACAAGAAATTCGGCAGTGGACCAAAAAACAGAACTGGTCTGTGACAGATGCATACTGCTGTGGTGGGTATGCAAAAACTTCACCCGAATTATTGGCATTTGTAGACAGTTTTGAAGAGCAGCATGCGGTACCACTTGAACCCATCTATACGGGAAAGATGATGTTCGGTCTGTTTGATCTTATAAAGAATAATTACTTTTCTGAAGGAACTCGCATTCTGGCAATTCATTCTGGTGGTTTACAGGCAGATATAAGAAATAAATCACATCAATAACTTATTAGCTTTTAGTGCACATTACTCTGCATAGCAGTAAATGTCTTTAGCATGACTAAGGCTCGGCATGATAGTATATGCCCCTTTAAAATTTTCACGATTAATCGAGAATCTCTTATGTCTAACAGTCATGTCGATGTCATTGTCTTAGGTGCAGGTGCTTCTGGACTCATGTTGGCTGCACATGCTGCTAAACGAGGGCGCTCGGTTTTAATTTTAGAAAAAGCCAATAAAATTGGTAAAAAGATTTTAATGTCGGGCGGTGGTAAGTGTAACTTTACCAACCTGTATGTAGAGCCTGACAACTATATTTCTCATAATCCACACTTCGTTATTTCTGCCCTATCACGCTATAGCAACTGGGACTTTATCGGTTTGGTATGTGATTATAAAATTGCTTATGAAGAACGAAAACACGGGCAATTATTCACGCTGAACGGCGCTAAAGAAATTTTAGAGATGCTAGTGAGTGAATGTGATAAAACCAATAACGTTGATATCCAAACTCAATGTGAAGCTGTACAGATTGATCCATTAGAAAAAGGCGGTTTTACTGTACACACAAACCAAGGCCGATTTAGCTGTGAGTCATTAGTGGTTGCTACAGGTGGTTTATCCATTCCAACTTTGGGTGGTTCTGGATTTGGCTATGAACTGGCACAAAAATTTGGACATCAGGTTTTCCCAACTCGCGCAGGTTTAGTCCCATTTACTTTTTCAGATCATATTAAAGAAGTCACTACACGCCTAAGTGGTAATGCTCTAGATGTGACTCTAAGTAACTCGAAGAATAGCTTTACTGAAGCATTATTGTTTACGCATCGTGGTTTGAGTGGTCCAAGTTCTTTACAGCTTTCAAACTATTGGAATACCGGTGAAAGTTTTAAAATTGACTTTTTCCCGAGCCAAGATTTAGCAAATTATTTAAAAGACAAAAAGAAAGCCAAACCTAAAGTTTTATTGCGTACTCTTCTGAATGAATTTACGGCAAAAAGTATTGTACAAGAGTTACAACAACTTATATGGCCAGAGCAGAGCGAGACAGTAATTGGTAATATCAGTGATGCACAGCTAGATCATATTGCCGAGCAACTACATGGTTTTGCTGTGAAACCATCAGGCACAGAAGGCTATCGTACTGCCGAAGTTACTTTAGGTGGAGTTGATACAAGTGAAGTATCTTCCAAAACAATGGAAAGTAAAAAGCAGAAAGGACTGTTTTTTATTGGGGAAGTACTTGATGTGACTGGCCATTTAGGAGGTTATAACTTCCAATGGGCTTGGTCTTCCGCTTATGCAGCAGCACAATACGTTTAAATGATCAATAAGCTAATTTGAGGCTTTCGAATCATTTGATGATTTTTCAGAATTACGAGTATGAGTTGTTGCCTGTTTTGATGAGTTAGATTTATTAAACACAAATTTATAAGCACTTGCTAAAAAACCTACCGTAATTCCCGCAATGACAATCGGTGCTAAAAAACGACCTGGTTTCTTCATCGTATTTTCCTCACTTATTTGTTTTTATAACGTCTAAAAAGAACGACCACTCAATATAGAGTGGTCGAACTTATCACAAAAATCAAAGATTTTTTGTACGGTTTATCTGAAAATTAGTTTTACTTACTAAATTTCGTCATTTTCTCCAGTAGATCCAAACGGTTTATTTACTGGTGGTTCTGCTGGATTTACTTGTGCAGAATCAGCTGGTTTTGCATCAGATGAAACCGTTGATGGTGAGTTTGTAGTCGTTGGTGCAACTGTAGATGTTGACGAACTCGTAGTTGCAGATGAGCTACCAGTAGATGGACTGCTTGTGGTCGTAGTAGAAGGTGGTTGATAAAGCGGATTTGGTTCATTCGCTTCTTTTTTAGCTTTATCTAGCAAATCGCTCAACAGTCTTTCTGCTGGTTGGCGACCACCTAAACCAAATGCAAGAGCGAAAGCAACTGCAACTGCGCCTAGAGTCAAGCCAAATGCAAGATTAACGATTGAATCTGCAATACCCATCGCTCTTAAACCAAGCGCAAGTACGAGACCAATAATTAACACACGAACTAAACTACCTAACCAACGCGAGCTATTATATTCGCCGCGTTGAACCACGTTCGCCACAACATTGGCAAGCCAGAAACCAATAACCAAGATTACAGCGCCCAATAGAATGTTTGCACCGAAATGAATAAACATTGCGATTAGACCACTAATTTGATCGAAACCAAGACGATCCGCAGCTTCAGAAACTGCAAATAACATAGTAAAGAATACAATTAGCCAGCCAACTGCATTAGAAACTTTAGTTTGACCTAAAAAGCGTTGTACATCTAACTTTGCAGGAATTTCATCAACACCTGTACCTGCAATTAATTCAGCAACTAAGCGACCAACAAAACGAGAAACAATATAAGCAACCAGTAGAATTAAACCAGCAGCAATAATGTTTGGAATCGCCTGCAAGATCTCATTGAGCATAGCTGTTGCTGGCTGAGAAATTGTCTCAATGCCTAAAGCTTCAAACGCTACAATCAATGTTGTAATAATGATGATTGCAAAAACAAATGAACCTAAGAATTTGCCTACGTTAGAGCTTTTGAAAAGACCAATTTTTTCAGCTTGAGCCTGAACACCTAAGCTATTTACTAAACCTTCAACAATACCGCGTACAATTTTTGCCAAGATATAACCAACAAAAACGATAACACCAGCAATAAAGATATTTGGTAAGAATGCTACAGCATCATTTACCATATTTTGAACTGGAATCAGTAAGCCTGTTAATCCTAATATTGAAAGAACAATCGGAAGGAAAAGTAACAATACAAGCCAGTAAAGAATTTCACCAATATTCTGGCTAATTCCACCTACACCCACTTCACTGCTTAACTTATCATCGAGTTGAGTTCGGGATAAAACATTGGTCACCCCCGCTCGCACCAGTCGAGCAACGATCCAACCAATAAAACCCACCACAACAGCAGCAATAATATTTGGAATATAGACGAGTACCTGATTCACCATATTGCTGAACGGGCCACTTACTCCACTAATGTTAAGTACATTGAGAGCTGCGACAACAGCTAAGATTAGAATAAACCAGAATACGACTTTTGAAATAAGACCTTCTATGTTTGGAGCACGCCCAGTTGCTGAAGATAATTTTGCGTTGGTATTTACTTTTTGCAGAAGTTTTTTTACCCCTGCCGCAACTAATAAAGCGATTATCCAGCCAACCAGTAAGATGACGATTGCAGCTAAAATAGGATGAAACTGATCCCAGTAATACATCGCATCAAACTGAGCGCCGCGAGGCCCATCAAAAAATTCATTCATATTGTTATGTCCTCAATTGTTATGTTCTTTTCAGTGCCATCAATTATGAAAAACACTTTTCGTTGTTAAAAATGACAATAAATGCGGTCTATCTCACCTTATGTTTTGAATATTTTGTAATCAACACACTTCTGCATAAATACAACAAATTGATGCAAAAGGTTGCAAAAAAAGCCTTCAGGTCACATCCCAAAGGCTTTCTATGAAGATATACTGGTTAGCTTATTACCCTTTATAAATATTCAAATCAGAAGTGCTCTTAATGACATGTGGTGTGGCCTCATGTTGAAAAGCGGCTTCTTCTTTAGGTGTTTTGCTGTGATCAGCAACCATGTAGACGATGAGTGCAATAAGAAAAAGCCCAACAATAATTAAAATGTAAACTGGCAATCTTCTTTTTTTCGCAGTTTCTTCAGGACTCGTCACATGAGGTGGTTTTGAAAAATCATGCATCTTCTTTCCCCTCTTCTTTTATCATTAACTTTATAATCATCATAGCAATTTGGTTTGTTGCATTGTGTGAAAAAGCATTATGCTAAGGTGTCTGCGGTTGCAAAACTCTACTATTAAAATAATAAAAACAGTATAAAATTTAGGCAAAAATATTTAGCCATTTAAAAATAATAACGAGTTATGCTCGAGCTTCTTTAATGTTCTATTTGTAATACAATATGTTTTAGCGCTTACTTTTTATAAAATAGGCTATAATAAGCCCCCTTGTTTTAAAGCTGCTCTATTTTATGATGTATCGTCAGCAAAACGTAACACTTGATCTTGACACTGACGTCACACATCAATGTTATATACATCAGACGAGAGACGAACATCTCATTGGTATTATTGAATTTAATAAATCAAGTTATGAACTCAAATGGGGTGATTTAGAGTATTTTCGTCGCCGTACTGAAGAATTTTCCGTCATGCCATTTCCTGACTGCATTAATGCCATGATTGTTGATATTCGTAATATCAATATTTTTCTAGACAATGATGTTCCGATTTTACCTTGGCGCTTACTAGAAGAAGACTGTCCTGTTCGCTTAGTCGTTCCACAAGATCGTTTGGAACATTATGCAGGTCTTTTTGAGCCAACTTGGCTTTCAACCGATGTAGACAGCGCAATTTCAGAAATTCGCGAATTTATGGATATGTTTGTCCACTAATAAACATATCCATAAAATTAATTTTAAATTACTTTCAAAATAAGATTTACTACCAGTAATTTTCTACCGCAATATTTCCCTCACCTCGACGGTTCATCGTCAAACCACGGCGTTTTAAAGCCTCTTTCGTGTCATCTACCATTTGCGGATTTCCGCAAAGCATGACGTGGCTTGTGGCAGGATTCAGCTCTATACCAGCAGATTTTTCTAATTCACCATTTTCAATTAGAATCGGCAAACGATCATGCAATGGCGCAGATGGATCTCGAGTAATAATCGGAATAAATTTAAATCCGTTATGTCCTTCCCCAAAAGTTTCAGCAATCTCTTGAATACGATCAACGTAAGCTAACTCAGCTGCGGTACGGACACTGTAGACCAAATTAATTTTTTGATATTTAGACCATGTATCGAAGTCTTGTAGCATCGATAAAAATGGAGCTAATCCTGTACCCGTTGCCAATAACCATAAATCATGGGGTAAAGGTTGTTGATAGCGAGCTAAAGTCAAATAACCATAAGGTATTTTTTCTAAATACAGCTCATCTCCTACCTTTAAATGTTGAAGATTTGACGTAAATGCACCGTCTGGTACTACAATCGAAAAAAACTCAAGCGTTTCATCAAATGGTGATGAGACTACCGAATAAGCACGAACAACGAGTTCCTCTCCAACTTTTAGCCCAATACGTGCGAATTGCCCAGCAGTAAATTTAAAATGTGCAGGGCGGGTCATGGTGAAACTAAAAAGAGTTGGAGTCCAGCGGTGTACAGATAAAACTTTTTCTACGCTAAATTTTTCAATTGACATGATTTCAACGTGGCATGAAATAGTGCGCTCATGTTAGCATGACAGCCGAAATAATGAATACTTTTAAACGTTAAGGCTTTTTAAACATGCGCATGACATTACGCCAGTTGGCTGTTTTTGTAGCAGTCGCTCAAGAAGGAACTGTCACCAAAGCGAGTGATGCGGTCAGACTGACGCAAAGTGCAGCAAGTATGGCTTTAGCCGATTTAGAGGATGGTCTTGGTGCTCCTCTATTTGATCGTTTAGGTAAACGATTACAGCTTAATGATTTAGGTCGTTTTCTATTGCCTCAAGCATTAGAAATATTAGGTCGCTGTGAAGCTTTTGAGCAAGCTGCAAAAGGTGAATTGCAAAGCATTGATTTACGTATTGGGGCCACTTTAACGATTAGTGATTACCTCATGCCAGATTTAATGGCAAACTTTTTACAGCATCATCCTAAAGCACATTTGCAATTACAAGTGGGCAATACACGCCAAATGATTGAAGCAGTCAATCAATTCCAACTTGATTTAGCTTTAATTGAAGGCTCATGTCACTTACCTCAACTCCAATGTATTCATTGGCGTGATGATGAGCTTGCAGTTTGCTGTGCCCCAAATCACCCTTTAGCACGTTTAAATAGACCTCTAACAGCGCATGATTTTCTTCAAGTCGAATGGATTTTACGTGAAGAAGGTTCAGGAACGCGTGAAGTATTTGATAATGCGATATTGCAAGATCTGCCAGACGCGAATATTCGCTTAACCCTAGGTCACAATGAAGCAATTTTAAAAATCGTTGCTGGTGGTTTAGGTATGTCATGTATTTCTAAACTTGCCATTGAACCTTTAATTGAAAAGGGACAATTAGTAATTTTAGATACACCATTCTGGCAGCTTACCCGTCCGCTTTATATGCTGGTACACCGTCAAAAGTATCAGGGTCCAGGTCTCAAAGCATTCTTACAATTCTGTGAAGATCAGGTTTAAAACCTGATCTTTTCATTGATTAGCGTCGAAAATTTGATAACAGTTCGCTTGTGATCGCTTTATTGTGATCCGCAATTTTATTTTTCTTGGTTTTCGCAGGATTCGGGTCAACACGCTCAATTTTGATCGCTTTAAATTTACCCTGATTATCTGCGGCAAGAAATCTCACTTTTTCATTTCTTTTCGGCTCGCCCTCTGATGCAGGGAAATCAGAAATATGAAAGAAAATATCTCCTTCAGTAGTTTCAATAAAACCAAACCCTTTATCAGGGTTATATTGTTTTACCCATCCAGTATAAAACTCTTGCTTCATGATCTTTCCCCTACTTTTCCAATCCAGTCGTTGCAGTAAATAAAAAAGAGACTCACGATTCCGTTTTTAAAATTATACGGTTGAATGAAGTCTCTTTTTAATGCTATTTCAAAAAATTAATCTTTTTGTACACTACCAAAAATTTTATCGCCAGCATCACCCAAGCCAGGAACAATATAACCTTGTTCATTTAAGCCATTATCAATAGATGCCGTATAAATTTGCACATCCGGATGAGCTGCTTCAACTTTAGCAACGCCTTCAGGTGCAGCAACCAACACCATAACACGGATATCTTTACAACCACTTGCCTTTAACACATCAATAGCAGCAACTAACGAATTACCCGTTGCTAACATTGGGTCAATAATCATCGCAAGACGATTAGCCACATCCGGAACTAATTTTTTGTAATATGTGCGAACTTCTAATGTTTCTTCATTACGCTCAAGACCTAAAACACTCACTTTTGCGCTTGGAATCAGGTTAAGTACGCCATCCAACATACCAATTCCGGCACGTAAAATCGGTACAATCGTTATTTTTTTACCAGCAATACGCTGAGTAGTAACAGTTCCAGCCCATCCATCAATTTCACAATCCACAACTGGTAAATCTTTTGTTGCTTCATAAGTCAACAACATAGTCACTTCCTGAGCAAGCTCACGGAAGTTCTTAGTACTGATATCAGCACGGCGTAACAAACCTAATTTATGACGAATAAGTGGGTGACGAATTTCTTGAATGGCCACAGATGTTACCTAAAAATATAAAAACGTATTTATTATAATCTTTTTTTAACGCTCAATAAAAAAAAGCCTCCAGATTTGGAGGCTTTTTTGTACACCAGAATTACTGTTGTGAAAGCATGAAATGTAATGGAGATAAAATTTCTGCTTTTAATGCCAAATTAATCATTGGATCTGGGTAAACACCCAAAATAATAACTAATGCAGCAGCAGCTAATACCATTAAACCACCCACTTTTTGTCCCCAATGAGCATCTGCATCAATACGAGGAGTTTCCGGTGGTGTCATGTACATTACAACCATCACACGTAAGTAATAGTACAAACCGATACCACTACCCACAATAATCATTGCAGCTAAGAACCAGTGTTGAGTTGTTACAGCAGCCATTACCACCAAGAACTTACCAATGAAGCCTGCTGTTAATGGGATACCAGCCAAAGATAACATCATGACTGTTAAAGTTGCTGTAAGTACTGGACGACGCCAGAACAAACCACGGTAGTCTGCAAGGCTTTGTGCTTCATCTACGTTGTTATATGGGCTAGACATTAACGCTACTGCACCAAAGGCACCAATAGTTGTTAATACATAAGACACTACATATACAGTTACGCTACCCAAGCTCGCATAAGTCATGCTAATTAAAGCAATTAACAAATAACCAAAGTGAGCAATAGATGAATAACCAAGAATACGTTTTAAGTTAACTTGACGAACAGCGAGTAAGTTACCAACTAAAATCGACAATACAGCAATGATCGTCAAAATAGTTACTAAGGAGTTCACCATCATTGCGCCTGAAGCAAGCATGTAGCGCACGAACAAACCAATTGTTGCAACTTTAGCAGCAGTCGCTAAGAAAGTTGCCATTGGCGCTGGTGCACCTGCATATACATCTGGTGTCCATTTATGGAACGGCGCAAGCGACAATTTAAATGCAACAGCAAAGATAATAAGTGCTAAACCTAATAACACCATTGGCTGTTTGATTGCTTCAAATAATGCTTGTACAGAATCATAGAATGAAAGCGAACCTGTATATGCATAGATATATGCCATACCCATCAACAACATTGCAGAAGCTGTCGCTGAAAGTACAAGGTACTTAATACCCGCTTCAAGTGAGTTACTACGTTGATAAGTATAAGCAAGTAAGCCATATACAGGAATCGACATTAACTCAAGGCTAATGAAGAACGATGCATAGTGAGAGCTTGCAACCATCAACATTGCACCTGCTACTGAAGCAAGTAACAAAAGATATAACTCTTCGCGGTTGTCTTTATAAGTTTCGATGTAAGCATGAGACAAAGTACAACATGCCAATGCCGCAATCAAAATCATAAATTGATAGAACATGGTAAATGGATCAACCATAAACATGCCCATCACATTTGCCGGTACAAACTTACCGCCAAATACTGCAAATAAAATATAAAGTGCAGCAAGGTTTAAACCAACAACAGAAGCTGTTGCGATTAAATTATGATTACGCTTAATTGAAATTAACAGCATGACGACGATTGTTGTCAAAGCAACAATCATCACCGGAGCTAAAGGCATAAGCGTAGAAAATGATACTGTGAAGTTCATGATTATTGGATCTCCACATGGTCAAGTTGAGTAGCTGTTTGCTGAACAGTTTCAACGACTTCTTGTACTGGCACATAACTATTGACCAACCACTGCATGCTTGAATGAGATACATCCAAGAATGTTTGTGGGTAGATACCAAGCCAAACGAGACCAATCGCACAAATCATCAAAATACCAACTTCACGAGCAGATAAGTCTTTCAATGGACTAGTGTAATGTTGCTTTTGTTCAGGATTTGGTTCACCAAATAAAGCACGGTGAATCAAGATCAAGCCATATAAACCTGCAAATACAAGGCTGATAGAAGCAAGAATCGTGAAGACAGGATATTTATTAAATGAACCCATCAAAATCAGGAATTCACCAATAAAGTTACCTAAACCTGGTACACCTACAAGAGCAGCAACGAAGAACATCAAGAAAAATGGCAAGTACTGAAGCTGGCCACGAAGACCACCCATTAAACGTAAATCACGTGTATGTAAACGTTCGTAGATTTGACCAGACATAATGAACAATGCAGCTGATGACAAACCATGTGCCAACATCATGATCATTAGACCTTGGAAGGTCAAAATATTACCTGCATAGATTGCAAGTAAGATAAAGCCCATGTGTGAAATCGACGTATACGCAAGTAAACGTTTCATGTCAGTTTGCTGGTAAGCACACCATGCGCCGTAGAAAATACCAATCAAACCGAAAATAATCGCAATGTCTGCAAACTGTGCAGAAGCTGTCGGGAAAAATGGAATAACAAAACGAAGCAAGCCATACGCAGCTGTTTTAATCAAGATACCCGCTAAGTCTACAGAACCCGCTGTAGGTGCTTGAGCATGCGCATCTGGTAACCAACCATGTAATGGGAATACTGGTAACTTCACTGCAAAACCGATGAAGAAACAGATCATGAAACCGTACGCTAAGCCTGTAGGTAAATGGTTAGCTACAGCTAATAAATAGTTGTAATCAAAACCGATCATGCCCGTCATCATGTAGCCATAAACTACAAGACCTAGGATACCGATTAACATCACCAGACCAGCAATCTGTGTGTAAAGGAAGAACTTAGTAGCAGCGTAAACACGTGAACGACCGTTTGAACCTTTATGACCCCATAACGCAATCAAGAAGTAGATTGGTACAAGCATCATCTCCCAGAAGAAGAAGAACAAGAACAAGTCAATCGCTAAGAATACACCGATAACGCCACCTAAACTCCATAATAGGTTTAAGTGGAAGAAACCAACGTTCTTTTGAATCTCACCCCATGAACAACCAACAGCAAGCACACCAAGTAACGCTGTTAATAACACCATGAGCAAAGATAAACCATCCACAGCTAAGTGAATGCCAATACCGAGTGATTGAATCCACGGTAAATAGAACTCAGCAGACCAAGTTGGGATTTTAGAACCCAACTCGTAGCTATAAGTTCCACTTTGCCAAAGTGCAAGACCTAAGCCCAAAGTAATGAGCATACCAATTAAGGCAATCCAGCGTGGCAAAGTTTTGTCGAGCTTATCGACTAACCAACAAATAAAACCGGCAATGAACGGAACAAGGATCAGCGCGGGTAAAATTAAATTGTTTTCCATTTTATTTCCCCACTACCTGAATAACGATCAAGATCATCAATAACACCACTACACCGAGTGACATGCTTGATGCGTATTCACGCAATGAACCTGTTTGACGTGAGCTTGTAAAACTGTTTCCGCCTTTCACGAGCGCAGGAAGAACTAACCACAAACCGTCAATCGGATCACGGCCAAAAATTTTGGCGAAGAATAAATAAGGTTTAACAAAAACGATGTCATACAATGCATCAAAACCAAAAGCAGTACGGCAAATATGTGCCAGACCTGAACCCAAACTTGTTTGAGCGAATGATTTCACTGCACCATAAGCAAATGTAAATAATGCTATACCAACAACTAGACCAACTAGTGCAATACCTACTGCTAAGTGCTCTGCCCCATGCATGCCTTCTACAAATTGTTCAGCGACATGGAATTCAGGAATTTTTGCAGTATTCAGAATACCTGCTACCGGTGCTTTTAATACCGCACCAACAAAAGTAGACAATACAGCTAAAATACCCAATGGAGCCCAGTAAGTTGCACCTTTAATTTCATGGTAAGGCGTGTTTTCTTGACCAAAGAATACAACCCAGATTAAACGGAATGTATAGATTGAAGTCAGGAATGCACCTGCTACACCCACCCAATATAAGGTGTGATATAAAGCAACTGATTGACCTTGTACCCAAACTTCACCAAGAATCGCATCTTTAGAGAAGAAGCCAATAGTCAAGAATGGAATAGCTGCTAATGCACCGCCACCAATCGCGAAACAAGCAAACAGGAATTTGTTACGTTTGAACAAACCACCCATTTTGAAAATGTTTTGCTCGTGGTGATAAGCCAGAATCACCGCACCAGAAGACAAGAATAATAATGCCTTAAAGAATGCGTGAGCCAACATGTGGAACAAGCCAGCTTGATAAGCTTCAGCACCTACAGCCATAAACATATAACCCAACTGACTCATTGTTGAGTAAGCCAAGATACGTTTGATGTCTGTTTGAACGAGTGCAGCAAAACCTGCAACTAACAAAGTTACCGCGCCAGTTACTGAAATGAATTGCATCACTTCAGGAGCAAGTTCAAATACGCTGAATAGACGGCAGCATAAGTACACCCCAGCCGTTACCATTGTTGCAGCGTGGATTAATGCAGAAACAGGTGTTGGCCCTGCCATTGCATCTGCCAACCATGTTTGCAATGGAATTTGAGCAGACTTACCAGCAGCACCCAAGAACAACATTAATGCAGTCCAGATTGTAAGTGACGAACTCTTCGTCATTACTTCTGCTGCGTGTTCAACGATGTACTGAGTATTCAGCGTACCAAATTGTTGGTAAAGCAAGAATAAAGCAATAAGCAAGAATACGTCACCAACGCGGGTCACTGTAAACGCTTTGATCGCAGCCCAACCATTTGCAGGGTTTGCATAATAGAAACCGATTAGCAAGTAAGAGCAAAGACCTACGCCTTCCCAACCCAAGAATAACAACGCCAAGTTGTCACCCAATACAAGCACAAGCATGCTTGCAACAAACAGGTTGAAATAAGAGAAGAAACGCGCATAGCCCTCTTCACCACGCATGTACCATGATGCAAAGATGTGGATTAAGAAACCAACACCCGTGATCATGCCCATCATGAGTAAAGATAAGCCATCTAAATGTAAGCTAATGCCCGGAGCAAAACCGCCAACATTGAACCATGTCCACAAGTTTTGAACAAAAACTTGCTGACCACTCGTTGTAAATGCCATTCCAGCAATGAGTGCAAATAATGCAGATAAACCTACAGAACCTACGCCAATAACTGCTGCAACATTTTCAGAGAGTTTGTCTCGTCCTGCCGCCAATAAAATAAAACCGATTAGCGGAAATAATACTGTTAGATATAAATAACTCATCCGCGCATCTCACTAGCAGCATCTACATCCAAATGATGGAAGCGATGATAGAACTGAAGGACAATCGCAAGACCGATACATGCCTCTGCTGCTGCAAGGGTCAAAATCAAGATGAACATCACTTGCCCATCTGGTTGTGCCCATACGCTACCCGCAAGAACAAATGCCAATGCTGCAGCATTCATCATGATTTCAAGGCTCATTAACATAAATAATAGGTTGCGTCGCACCATTACACCGTAAAAACCGAGTGCAAAAAGGATGGTTGCAACAATCAAACCATGTTCTAAAGGAATCTGGCCCATTATTCTTTTTCCTCTTCTGCACCTGGTTCACGTTTACCTAAGTGATATGCTGCAACAAGGGCTGCTAGCAATAACATCGCGGCAACTTCAACCAATAATAAATAGTGAGTAAAGAGTGCTTGACCAACTACTTTTGGTCCAATCACTTGTGCCCCAAGCGGTGCTGAAATAGTGGTGTATTCACCACCAAGCATCCAAACTAAAAGCAAGCCGAGCAAGAAACTCATGAGTGCTGGATATGCCCAAGCATCTGAAGAAAGCCATTTACGTTCTTGTTCAACGGTGTGTTGACCTAAGTTAAGCATCATCACTACGAAGACAAACAGAACCATAATTGCTCCGGCATAAACAATGATTTCAAGAGCACCTGCAAAAGGCGCCCCCACGATCATGAAAATACCAGCAACAGCAAGCAATGAAACAATTAGACTAAGTAGAGCGTGTACAGGGTTCGTGTTAGTCACTACACGAACCGTAGAAACGATGGCCACGAGTGCCATCAAATAAAACGGCCACATCATGGTAATAGACTCCGTACATCGATTGGTGCACTTTCTTTTTGTGCTTGACCTTTCTCTTTACCGTTAATTGCCATACCCGTTACACGGTAGAAGTTGTAGTCTGGGTATTTGCCTGGACCTGAAATGAGTAAGTTTTCTTTCTCATAAACAAGGTCTTGACGTACATATTCGCCTAACTCGAAGTCTGGTGTGAGCTGAATCGCAGTTGTTGGACAAGCTTCTTCACACATACCGCAGAAAATACAACGTGAGAAGTTGATACGGAAAAACTCCGGGTACCAACGACCATCTTCTGTTTCTGCTTTTTGTAGTGAGATACAGCCAACCGGACATGCAACCGCACATAGGTTACATGCTACGCAACGCTCTTCCCCATCAGGGTCACGCGTTAATACGATACGACCACGAAAGCGTGGCGGCACAATCTGTTCAGCCGGAACTTCTGGATATAAAATCGTGTCACGTTTACGCGTTGCATGGCTAAACACCATGAGTAACGTACGTACAATTGATCCGAATCCAGCTAGAAATTTATACATTTTGTACTCCCTGCTGTCCTAGGCCTGATTCATCAGAATCACAGCACCAGTCACTAACAAGTTGACCAACGCCAATGGCAAACAAATTTTCCAACCAAAGTTCATGACTTGGTCATAACGCGGACGCATTAAAGAACCACGTGCCAATACAAACATCATTACAAAGAATGCTGTTTTAATCACAAACCAGAATACTGGTGGAACAAATGGAATTTCTAAATTGAATGGCGTTAACCAGCCACCAAAGAATAAAGTCACGATCAATGCAGAGATCAGTACTACGTTGACATATTCAGCAACGAAGAACATACCCCATTTCATACCGCCATATTCAACATGGTAACCTTCTGCCAATTCTTGTTCTGCTTCTGGTTGGTCAAATGGATGACGGTGAGTTACCGCAACACCAGCAACTACGAAAATCAAGAAACCTAAGAATTGCGGAATGACAAACCAAACATCACGTTGTGCTTCAACAATTTCACGAAGGTTAAATGAGCCTGCAATTGCAACCACACCCATCAATGAAATACCTAAGAACACTTCATAAGAAATAGTTTGAGCTGCTGAACGTAAACCACCAAGCAACGAGTATTTGTTATTTGAAGCCCAGCCACCAAATAAAACCGCATAGACTGCAATACCAGCCATTGCCATGAAGAACAATAAACCGATACTCATGTCGGCAACACCCAGTGAAGGACTCACTGGGATTACCATGAATGAAAGAACCGCTGTTGCCATTGCAACAGCTGGTGCTAAACGGAATGTAAGTTTGTCAGCAAACTTTGGTGTCCAGTCTTCTTTGAACATGATTTTGAGCATGTCGGCAACGATCTGGAACATACCACCAGGACCAACACGGTTTGGACCATAACGGTCTTGCCACCAAGCAAGTAAACGACGCTCAATAAAAGACATCAACGCTGCAACTAAAACTACAACAAGCAAAATCACAACTGCTTGAACGACAGCATAGGCAATCGGCCAGTTCTCAACCCAAAGTGGCGTTTGACGTATAATTTCTTGATTCATGAATTACACTCCTAAAGCCACTGAAACAGGCTCAGCTAGTGACACCATTGGTGCTAAACCAACTGGGTAACCAATATAACCTGTAGGTAAATATTCAATTACTTGTACCGGCAAGCTTACAGTTGTTTCGCCTGCTTTTACTGTAATGCGTTGACCTTCTTGAAGGTTCAAACGAGTTGCATCTTGTTCGCCCACTGCAAACACAGCTTCAGGAATACGAGTTTCCATTGCAGGTGTTTTAATGGTGAATTCGCCAGAACCAAAAATATGGTGCATTGGAACTAAGCGGAAACTTTCAGGATTTGCAACTACTGGCACTGGAGCAACGTAGCTACGTGCAGGACGTTTTGCCAAGCGATCGAATAAACGAACACCAGAATCACCACCTTTTAAGTGACCACCGACTTCATCTTGGTATTTATTCCAAGATTGTGGAGAGTTCCAACCCGGAGCCCATGCAAATGGTACTAATGATGATGCTTTTTGCGGACCAACATAACCTTCCATTGAGAATGTTAATGCTGAATCTGGATCAGTAGGCTGTTTAGGCTCATGAACCGATAACGGCGCACGCATTGCTGTACGACCTGAATAACGACGTGGTTCACGCGCGATTTTCAAGCCATGTACACGGTAACCTGCATCAGGCGCAACATCTTGGATAGTTTCAAGTACTGGTACATTTTTCACGATGCTTTCAATTACATCGTCAAGTAATGTCCAATCTACAGCCTTACCTTTAATGCCAGTTTCAATGGCATGTAACCAACGCCATGATTCTTTAATTGCATATTCAGGTTTGTAGTAGCTTGGATCGTAAACTTGATAGAAACGCTGTGCACGACCTTCTTGGCTTACAACAGTACCATCACCCTCTGCAAAGCTTGCTGCTGAAAGAACGATATCAGCCTGTTTCACAGTTTCAGTTTCACTGTGATCAAGCACGATTACTGTTTCAGCTTTATCTAATGCAGCTTTTACTTGAGCAGCTGGTAAGCGACGGAACAAGTCATTTTCAACAATAACAAGCGTGTCGTAGTCTTGAGCAAATGCTTGTTCAAGGCTTAAACCACCGAACAATGCCAAGCCCATAGAGTTCACTTCAGGAACTACAAGACTTAAACCAGCTTTAGAACCTAAGTTCTGAGTCAACTGTGCTGCAGCTTCCATAATAGAAGCATCTTGCAAGCTTGTACCCGCAATAATTAATGGTTTGTTTGCTGCCTTTAGAGTGTCAGCAATGGTTTGAGCAAATGCTTTTGCATCTTCATCTAAACCACTTACAACTTCACCATTCACTGCCGCAGCAACTGCAAAGCCTAGACGTGCGATGTCATTTGGAGAAGCAACCACTTCACCAGTTGCAACGTCAGCAAGACGAGTTTGAGTTGCAGCTAAAATGTAAACCGGAGATTTTGCTTCTTGGCCAATACGTTGTACAGGCTCAGCTAACCAATCTGGTGTACGTGTTTTTGCAGCCATTTCACGCGCTTTGTTTTTCGCAGCTTGGCGAACAGACAATGCCATACGAGGTGCAGTTTGAGTTAGGTCTTCACCTAAGATCAGAACAGCATCATAGCTTTCAATTTCACGCATATTCGGGTTGTAAATACCCTCGGTTTGCATGATAGATGCGGCAAGTTCAACAAGCTTTTGCTCTTTTTGTGCAATACCAGTTGAATAATTTGCCTGACCTACAAGCTCACGTAATGCGTAGTTCGATTCCAAGCTTGCGCGAGGAGAACCAATACCCAAAACTTTCTTGCCTTGAAGCTTAGCAATCGCTTGATCTAGAGCTTGGTCGACAGAAACAGTTGCAACAGTTTCACCATTACGGAACTGAGGCTGACGTGGACGGTCTGCACGGTTTACATAACCTGTGCCAAAACGACCTTTGTCACAAAGGAAGTATTGGTTAACCGAACCATTAAAACGGTTTTCTACACGACGGATTTCACCATAACGTTCACCCGGAGAAATGTTACAGCCAGAAGAACAGCCTTGACACACGCTTGGTGCATACTGCATGTCCCACTTACGGTTATAACGCTCTGAATGAGTCTTATCAGTAAACACACCTGTTGGACATACTTCAGTCAAGTTACCAGAGAATTCAGACTCTAAAGTACCTGATTCTGGACGACCAAAGTAAACACGAGATGCATTGGCATATACGCCAAAGTCTGTACCGCCCGCATAGTCTTTGTAGTAACGAACACAACGGTAACAAGCAATACAGCGGTTCATTTCATGCGCAATGAATGAGCCGAGTTCTTGGTTGTAATGCGTACGTTTTGTAAAACGGTAGCGACGACGGTCATGACCCGTCATTACAGTCATATCTTGTAAATGACAGTGACCACCCTCTTCACAAACTGGACAGTCGTGCGGGTGATTCGTCATCAAAAATTCAACAATAGATGCACGGAAATCCGTTGCTTCTTTGTCTTCAATTGAGATATAGGTATTGTCAGATGCTGGTGTCATGCAAGACATGACTAAACGACCACGCGTATCTTCTGGATTCGCATATTGCGTAACAGCACATTGACGGCAAGAACCAACCGAACCTAAGGATGGATGCCAACAAAAATATGGGATGTCGATGCCCAGACTCAAACATGCTTGTAGCAAGTTTCCCGAGCCGTTGACTTCATACGATTTTCCATCGACATGAATTGTAGCCATAGTCGAATTCCTTAAGCTTGTTCTACGTTGCTGGTTTGCACGACAGGACGATTCGTCACTTTCGCTTCAAACTCACCACGGAAATGTTTGAGTGCGCCCATAAGCGGCTCCATCGCACCTGGTGCGTGGGCACAGAAAGTTTTACCAATCCATAATTTACGAGTTAGTTCTTGTAAATGGTCGATATCTTCTTTCTTACCTTCGCCTGCTTCAAGTGCTTTAAGCGCTTTAACAGCCCATGGCAAACCATCACGACATGGTGTACAGAAACCACATGATTCACGCGCAAAGAACTCTTCTAAGTTACGAGTGAGCGATACCATACATTGAGTTTCATCTACCACCATTAACAAACATGTTCCCAAACGAGAACCTGCTTTCATAATCGTGTCTGCATCCATTGGTAAATCAATGGTATCTGCTGGTAAAAAGTCAGTTGAAGCACCACCTGGCAACCATGCTTTGAGCTTTAAGCCCTCACGCATACCACCTGCATGATCTTCAATCACTTCACGCGCAGTTGTACCAAATGGCAATTCCCAAAGACCCGGGAATTTAACTTTACCCGATGCACCATAAATTTTAGTGCCCGGATCTTTTGATTTACCCGCTGATAAACCGATATACCACTCTGGTCCACGAAGCATGATTGCTGGCAAGTTGTTATAAGTTTCAACGTTGTTCACAATCGTCGGACGGCCCCATGCTCCTGCAACTTGCGGGAACGGTGGCTTAGTACGTGGGTTAGCACGACGGCCTTCAAGCGAGTTAATCAATGCAGTTTCTTCACCACAGATATAACGCCCTGCACCCGTATGTACATGTAGATCAAAATTCCAGCCAGAACCTAAGATATTTTCGCCTAAATAACCTTTAGCACGAATCTGTTCTAACGCTTCATTTAGATATTGAGCAGCCTCGATGTATTCACCACGGATAAAGATATAACCTTGAGTTGCTTCTAAGGTATAACCCGCAATTAACATCCCTTCGATCAATTGATGTGGAAGTTTTTCCATCAACAAACGGTCTTTAAAGGTACCCGGTTCCATTTCGTCGGCATTACAGATCAAGTAACGTGGACCACCATCATTTGGTGCCATCAATGACCATTTAATACCCGCTGGGAAACCCGCACCACCACGACCTTTTACAGTTGCAGCTTTAATGACGTCTAACACTTCAGCAGGTTTCATGCCTAAAGCTTTTTTAAAGCCAGCATAGCCTTCAAGTGCTTCGTAATCATCAGCACTACGTACCGCTTCTTGTTTGCTTAAACGCCAAGTGAGCGGATGAGTTTCCGGATTACCGTCGCCATAAATTGGTTTTGGTTCAGTATTCATACATACTTCTCCAATAACTGTTTAATTGATGTCACTTCGACTAAACCGTGAGTATCTTCATCAATCATTAAAGTTGGGCCTTTGTCGCAGTTGCCTAGGCAGCAAATTGGAAGCAGAGTAAAGCGACCATCTGGTGTCGTTTGACCATACTGAATTCCTAATTCACGCTGGAATGCTTCAGCAAGAGTTTCTGCACCCATTAAGAAGCAAGCAATTGAGTCGCAAAGTAAAATTACGTGACGACCTACCGGATGGCGATAGATACGGTTATAAAATGTTGCAACGCCTTCCAAATCAGCAACACTCATCGACAACAACTGTGCGATGGCATTCATTTGAGCGTCATCTACCCAACCATTACGGCGCTGTACACACTTCAATGCATCCAAAGAGGCTGCACGAGGGTATGGATAGTGACCAATGTGATGTTCGATTTCGTGAATTTCTTCCGCAGTCAAAATCCCTTCGACATTCACACGTGGTTTTTTATCAGTCAAAATCATCATTATGTGTTCCCTCTTAGCGATCCACGTCAGCCATAACCACGTCAATGGTCGCCAGATAAATGATTAAGTCAGACACTAAACTTCCGTTAATCACTGAAGGCATTTGCTGTAAGTGAGTAAACGTCGGTGTACGAATACGAGTACGATAACTCATGGTCGCTTTATCTGAAGTCAAGTAGTAAGTACTTGCACCTTTAACCACTTCAGTCATAAATGATGACTCGCCCGCTGGCATGACAGGACCCCATGAAACGCTCAAGAAGTGCGTAATCAAGGTTTCAATATCTTGTAATGTCTTATCTTTCGGTGGTGGAACAGCCAATGGATGATCCGCTTTGTATGGACCAGAAGGCATGTTATCCAAGCACTGTTGAATAATTTTTAGCGACTCGGTAATTTCACGGAAGTGAACAAGCACACGTGCGTATGCATCGCCTTCATACTCAACCGGCACATCAAAATCGAAGTTTTCATAGCCGCTGTATGGACGATATTTACGTACGTCAAAATCGATACCTGTTGCACGTAAACCAGTACCAGTTACACCCCATGCGAGTGCAGATTTGGCATCGTATTGTGCAACATTACGCGTACGTCCAATAAACACAGAGTTTTTCAATGCCGCTGTGTAGTATTCGTTTAAGCGTTTAGGCATCCACTCTAGCAATTCTTTAACAAGCTTTTGCCAGTTGTTTGGAAGATCGTGTGCTGTACCGCCAATACGGAACCATGCTGGATGCATACGGTAACCCGTAATTGCTTCAACAATGTCGTAAACTTTTTGACGGTCTGCGAACATATAGAATACTGGTGTCATACCACCGGCATCCTGAATTGCCGTACCACAGAATAACAAGTGGTTATTGATACGGAACAATTCGTTCAACATGACACGAATCACTTGCGCACGTTCAGGAACTTTAATACCTGCCATTTGCTCGACAGCCATCACATACGGCATGTTTTGAGCACAACCACCTAAGTAGTCAACACGGTCAGTATAAGGAATGAAAGAGTGCCATGTTTGACGTTCAGCCATCTTTTCCACACCACGGTGGTGATAACCGATATCAGGTACACAGTCCTTCACTTCTTCGCCATCTAACTGCAATACAACACGGAACGCACCATGTGCAGATGGATGGTTAGGACCCAAGTTCAAGAACATGAAGTCTTCATCAGCGTTACCACGCTTAAGACCCCAGTCTTCTGGTACAAAACGTAAGTGCTCTTGTTCAAAGTCTTGTTTCGCTTTGTCTTGCATGTACGGCGTATATTCTGTCGCACGTGCTGAATATTCTTTACGAAGCGGATGACCTTCCCAATAGGTTGGCAACAAAATACGACGGAGCATTGGATGCCCTTCGAAATTGATACCGAACATATCGTAAGCTTCACGTTCATACCAGTTGGCATTTGGCCAGATATTTGTCGCTGTCGGAATGTTTAGATCATTTTCGTTCAAGGCAACCTTGATACGAATGTCACTATTACGCTCAAGCGATAATAAATGATAGAACACAGTGAAGTCAGATGCTGGTAAACCATCACGATGAACACGTAAACGTTCATCCATCGCAGATAAGTCAAACAGCATTACATACGGACGTTCCACTTTACGCAGGAACATAAGGACTTCTTGCACGCGTGCGCGCTCGACCCAGACTGTTGGAAACTCTTCAAAAGTCGCCTGCACGTAAAAGTTCTCACCAAATTTGGTTTTGAGCTCTTCTACGATTGCAAATGCTGGGCGTGAATCAACTGCTGTTGACTCTGGCATAGCAATGTCAGTTTCAGCCATTGGCTTGGCTTCCTATTTAATACAAATTCTGTCAATTTTCTCGATGAACATATCAGTTAGATATGTCAAAACACCGTCAAAAAATTATTTAATCTCATCCATAGAGCGTAAGTTTTTAACGGCAATACGCTCTGCATTCTTACGGTCACGTTCTGGCATCATCTTTGGCTTATATACTGGCTGAAGATCATCACCGATCACGGCAGAAAGCGGGCGTCGCTCTAATTGAATCTGGTCTTGTAAAAGCATTAAAGCTTGAATTAATGCTTCAGGACGAGGCGGACAACCTGGGACGTACACGTCAACAGGAATAATTTTGTCTACACCTTGTACTACTGAATAGATGTCGTACATACCTCCAGAGTTTGCACAAGCACCCATCGAGATGACCCATTTAGGCTCTAACATCTGTTCATACAGACGCTGAATAACTGGTGCCATTTTTACGAAACAGGTACCTGCAACAATCATCAAGTCAGCCTGACGAGGTGAAGCACGGATAACCTCTGCACCGAAACGTGACAAGTCATGCACACCTGTTAAGGTCGTTGCATATTCGACGTAACAACATGAGGTACCAAAGTTAAATGGCCACAAAGAGTTTTTACGTCCCCAGTTTACTGCTGTATGCAAGACATCCTCTAAACGAGTCATGAATACGTTTTTATTCACTTCCTCTTCAAGCGGATCCGTCACAATTTGACGTTCTTGCAATGGGTATTGATCAGCATCCGGATTCGCGCGGGTCAGAGTATATTTCATCCCGACTTACTCCTTTTCAGATGACAATGCAGGTGTAGTTTTTGACTTAACACGACCTGATGATTGAGCTGGAATCTGACCTGTAGGGTCAGTTACGAGCTCTTCAATAGAATTAAAGCGTGTAATTTCAGCAATGTTCATTGTTGGTGAACCGATTTTAACCGCCTCACCTGCTGATTTACGGCGATCTGCTGGTGACCAACTTAAAGCACCTACAGAGAAGGCATAAACAAGCGCAATCAATAGATCAACGACAAAGATCACTACAGTGGTATATCCCAACCACCCTACTTCACGCACAGAAGTAGACCATGCATAGAGGTAAAGCGCCTCTAAGTCGAAGACAACAAAGAAAATTGCAACTAAATAGAACTTTGCAGACAGGCGAATGCGAGCGCCACCAGCACTCACGACACCTGATTCAAACTGCTCTTGCTTAGCACGTCCCCACGATTTTCCCCCGAGGAGTAAGGGAACTGTGAGCATAAAGACGCAAAGAAATGTAACGCCGATCACGAAGGCGATAATCGCCCAGTCGTATGGAGTAATGGCACTCATGCGGGGATAACTCCTGGCAGGCCTATTATTTAACAAAGAATGTATGTATTGGCCTTCAAATACACCAAACACAAAATTAATCCCGCCAATTGTACCTGATTTCTAATTTCCCATGCTAGTTGAAGCGTCTTAGTCTTTCGGATGATTTTCTAGACAAAACTATTCATCTATGTGTTGTAAGGGGGGTTTCACCGCACATAATCGGTTTATTTAATTGTTTCTTTATTTATGATGATTTTTTTCATTTTTTAATTTTAGAATATTTACACAGTTGAAGCGCTTAATAACTTTTTATAACTTACTTTTTTATAATATTAGTTTGTTTTTTATTGTATTCAGCTTCTCCTCTGAATTATGATGAATGTTTAATCATGCATAATATTTTATTACTCTTGGATAAGAGTATTTATCATTAAGGGCAGCTGATGCCATACTCACTTCGTGAATTTTCATTTCTCTCCTTTTTAAGATTTTTTCTCCTATTTAGCTTCATTATTGCGACATGTTGTTTCATTGGCATTGCATCTCGCCCTTTAAGTTTTCTTGCATTCTTTTGGCCTGCCAATTCGGTTTTGCTCGGATTGCTTATTCGTTTTCCAACCACACGCCGACCAAGCGCATTTTTAGGTGCCTATATAGGATATGTGATTGCTGACTTATTTCAAGGCACTCCATTTGCTCTCACACTTGTTTTAACAACATCAAACTTTCTTTATGTTGTTACTACGTTTGCGCTCTATATGTTTTTTAATCAACATATTAAGGCGGCCTATCGCGGTTATTCCTACCTTTTTTTATTTGGATTATGCGGAATAGGTAGCGTAGTAGGTGCATTGTTTGCAGCAACTTTCGTGCCTATGTTTAATACCAAATTTATGATTGGTGGCTTGTTGGATGAGTTTGGTTACTGGTTCACTTCAGAACTGCAAAATGCCTTGCTTCTTTTACCTATCATATTGAACATTCCTCAATATAGTCAGGTTAAGCATTACTTTTCAAGAAATCGTGGCCTACAACCAACCGACCTTTTACCTTTTGGCGCTGTGCTTATTTCGATTGCTGCTAGCTATTATGACTCTGGCCCGGGTTCACTCCTCTACCCGATTGCTGCACTGATCTGGTGTGCTATTCGCTATAAACCTATTGTTGTTGCACTCATTACTAGCTTTACCAGTGCTTATATTATTTATCATGTCTCTGGACATTACCTTTTGCTCTATCCAAACGAATATTTCAGTAATACGATCTCAATCCGAATTGGGTTAATTATGATGACGATTGCCCCACTTACGGTTTCTAGTATTAGTGTTTTGCATTCAGAGTTAATTCAAAAGCTTCAACATGCCATTGCACATGATGAGCTAACTTCAAGTCTGACTCGACGCCAGTTTTTACAGTCGGTCAGATTACTTCAAGAAAAAGTACAAAAAGAAAATAAGACCTCAGCTTTTTTCATGCTTGATGTCGACCACTTTAAGCAAGTTAACGACAACTATGGTCATCAAATCGGTGATCGGGCGCTACAAACTTGTGTCACCACGATTCAAAATATTTTACATCCTCATGATTTGTTAGGTCGCTTTGGAGGTGAAGAGTTTGCCATTTTTATTGCAGATACCACCAAGGAAAGTGCATTTGAACTGGCTGAACAAATTCGAATTAAAATTAGTCAGCAACCGATTTATATTTATGGGAAATTACCAATTTTTATACAGGTGAGTATTGGGATAAGCTTATATTCCCCATCGTCCCATCGAGCTATTGAAAGTTTATTTAAAGAAGCAGATGACGCTTTATATCAAGCAAAACGCCAAGGACGTAATCGAGTGTTTATATCTTTATAATTTTTTCATTTCATCATCTAGTGTAATGAATTTTATACAATAACCTGTGTTTTGCCATGTATGCTAATAACAGATAATAAGGAGAAAAATGCATGACTCTAGAATATACGCATAAACCAAACTACTACTTGTTTGCACAATTACTGGTGCGACATATAGAAAGCTATATTCACAAACATCCAGATGCCAACAATGCAATTTTTGACTTGCGGGATGTCTATGAAATATTTAGACAGGATTTTGCGTCAACGACAACAAACCTAGAAGGTATTTTGCATATTGCAGATGAATATAAAATAGAAACACTTAATGGAGATCAACCTCTTATTCAAAAATACCAGATTGATGCAAAAAACAATTCGTTACTGATCGATTTTAATTCCGATGCGTTAACCAGCTTAAGAAGCGGAAAACCTATTTTGGAACCAGATGCGACTCAACTATAAATAGATCAATAAAAAAGCACCTTATGAAGGTGCTTTTTTATTGGCTTTTAAAGGAGGCTGTTTAAAGCGTTTTGCTGGCCATGTCATGATAAAGCGAGCACCACCCAAGGTTGGGCTTTCATCCACTTTAATTTCACCGCCAAACCAATAGGCAATACGGCTTACGATAGACAACCCTAAACCATAACCGCCCGACGCACGCGTACGGCTATCGTCTAGACGGGCAAAAGCTTCAAATACTCTTTTACGGTCTTGTTCAGGAATACCTGCGCCATCATCTTCAACACAAACAAAGGCCATGCCATCGCTGTGGATACCACCGGTAATCCGAACTTTATTATCGCAATAACGAACCGCATTACCCACCAAGTTTTGAACAACACGATGTAAGTAACGACGCTCAGCATCTACTTTTACATAAAGTGGAGGAGCAACAAGTTCAATTTCTTTTTGCGTTTTTAAAGCTTCGGTTTCGACCGCAACCTGATCTAACACATCAAATAAAGTAATTTCATCAAAATCTAGTGAAGGTGTACCCTGCTCTAGTTTTGCATAAGTCATGATTTCATCAATTAAGGTATTGAGTGCTTCAATATCTTTATCAATCATATCGACCTGATGCATACGATGATTGTAATCATCTTCTTCCGCCAACATCTCTGTACCAAAGCGAATACGGGCAACAGGCGTTCTAAGCTCATGAGATACCGCTCTCATTAACTCACGCTGAGCCTCGATTAAACGCTGAATATGGTCAGACATGTTGTTATAACTTGATGCCAAGTTTGCCATTTCGTCACTTCCTTCAATAGGAACACGCAATGACAAATCACCAGACTTCATGCGGTTTAATGCATAACGTACTTGGCGAATTTTACGCTCTAGCGGCAAGATCAACCCATAGACACCTAGACTCAGCAAAAATAAGCTAAATAAAGTAATCCCTGCTGAAAGCTGCAAAGGCATCCAGTTAAACATCGGCACTGGTCCAAGCACGAGAACCCGTGTAGGCTGATTCGGAATTGGAGAGACGATTGAAATGGTTGTACCGCGGACTGTCGCACTGTCTTTGTACAACATGACGCTTTGGTCTTGGCGTAAACGACCAATTTGTTCAGAGTCCAGATTAACGTCTTGAATATTGTAGATATTAATTGGGTAAGAGAAATGCTTTTGAATCTTGGCAAGATATTCTTGTTCTTGCCCCGGATAAAACATTAGATAATCCAGTACAAAAATAGGGAGAGCCTTCATTTGGCGCTCCGTAATTTTGTCGACTTTTATAGATAAAAAATGCTGAGGGTCGTCACGTAAGCCAATAATGATATACGCAATACTATTACTGGCATCGTAACGGACAACAGATTTTTGAGCTTCGATTCGTTTTTTCTCGGTACGAGATAACTCAACCTTACTTGCATCAGTATAATAAATTGGAAGTTCCAATAAATCTGACGCATCTGAAACCCAGTCTATTTTCTGTTGTTTCCCCGGTTGTCGAGCGACTCCCTCACTAATGACATAAGAGATACCATCAGTTAAAGATTCTCGGTATTCTTGTGCCCGTTGATAATTGATAATTTGTACAAGCAAATAACCAAAGACAGCAACCAAAACAACAAGAATTACCAGTCCCGCATATATTCGCAGGAATATACTGTGTTTAAACACTCGACCAACCTTATAGGAAGTTTATTCAGATCTTATAACCCATTGGTTTCTTTAACGAACAAGTAACCTTTACTACGTACTGTTTTAATACGTTTTGGATTTTCAGGATCATCACCAATTTTTGGACGAATACGTGAAATACGGACGTCGATTGAACGGTCCTGACCATCGTATTCGATACCACGTAAACGTTCGAAGATATCTTCACGCGATAAGATACGACCAGCATTTGATGCAAGCAACCATAATAGGTCATATTCTGCGCTAGTGAAGTCAACAAGTTCACCATTTAGCGTTACAGAACGACCGCCATTATCAATTACAAGGTCATCGAACTCGATACGTTGAGCAACTTCATCTTCTACAGTTTTATCTGTGCGACGTAATAGTGCACGGATACGCGCTAAAAGAACACGTGGTTGAACCGGTTTAGCAACATAGTCATCTGCGCCCATTTCCAAACCAAGCACCTGATCCATGTCTTCTGTACGTGCAGTCAACATCAGAATCGGTTGATGGTAATGTGGACGAACTTCACGGCAAACTGTTAAGCCATCGGCACCCGGCAACATGACATCCAAGACCACTAGATCTGGTTGTTCACTAATAATACGACGAATTGCACGGTTACCATCAGTTTCTACACCAACTTCCAAGCCGTTGCGAATTAAATATTCTTGAGTTAATCGCGCTAAGCGCTCGTCATCTTCAACGATCAGAATCTTTGGTAACTTTTCTTCTTGGCTCATATCATTGCCCCTATAAATCTCGTTTCATGCATCTTAAAAATCTTGCAGATACATTCGTTTATCATTTGCAATATACACACGTTTACATTGTAAACAAGTAGGCGTTCACCAAACTGATACATGACCATCGTATTTTGTTGCATTTTATTAGCCTTTGAATTTTCACGTGTTTTTAAGATTTATTTATTGTTATTAAATTTCATATTCTATTCATATTTCCAATGTATGAATATTAAACAAATTATTTCTCTGTTTAGTTTAAATTTATTTAAGTGTTTGTTTTTTGAGTTATCCACAAAGTTATCTATAAGTGTTTTTTAACAGCTTTGCTATGCTATCTCCCATCAAATCATACAGATAAAAAATTACTAAAAAGTCAAGATTGATCTGCTATGAAAAATCCCGTATCTTGTGTTGAAAATAAACTTTAACTACTAAGTCTTGTGTTTATCCCTCAAATATCGTGGCATGTTTTTTGCTCGGTTCAAACGGTCTATGAACATAACAAAAGTGACAATGGAGCTATGCTGGCATGAGCGTAATTACTTCGACTCCCGGTCAAATTCAGGTGATTAAGCGCACTGGAGATGTTGCTGCATTTGATGCAGAGAAAATTTCAGTTGCGATTGGTAAAGCTTTTCTTGCTGTGGAAGGTCAACAGAGTTCGGATTCTAGCCGTATTCATGACCGTATTACCCAGTTGACGGAAATGGTCTTAAATACTTTTACTCGCCGTTTACCATCGGGCGGTACGATCCATATTGAAGAAATTCAAGATCAAGTAGAACTTGCTTTAATGCGTACTGGGGAACAAAAGGTTGCCCGCGCTTATGTGATTTACCGTGAACAACGTGCTAGCGCTCGTCAGCAAACGAACTCAAACCACCACCCTACTTTACAAGTTACCGACAAAAACGGTCAGCTTCAGCCACTTGATTTAAGTGCATTGCAAGCAACTGTTTCTAAGGCAGCTGAAGGTTTGGAAGGTATTGACGTTCAAGCCATTGTCGATGAAACCGTTAAAAACTTATATAACGGCGTAAAAGAAAGTGATATTGCCACAACAATGATGATGGCAACACGTACCCGTATTGAACAAGAACCTAACTACACTTACGTGACTGCACGTTTGCTTTGTAACGAATTAGTGAGCACTGGTTTAACGTTCTTAGGCTTATCAACAGATACACCAGAAAACAATGCACTTGAAGCATTCTTGAAAAAAGGTGTTGAGCTTGATTTGCTTTCACCTGACTTGCTTGACTTCGACTTAGAAAAATTATCAGCAGCAATTCAGCCAGAACGTTCTAATCAGTTCACCTACTTAGGTTTACAGACTTTATTTGACCGTTACTTCATTCACTCAAACGGCGTTCGCTTCGAATTACCACAATTATTCTTCATGCGTGTGTCGATGGGTCTTGCACTCAATGAGCAAGATAAAGAAGAGCGTGCAATTGAGTTCTATAACTTATTGTCTAGCTTCGACTACATGGCTTCTACGCCTACCCTGTTTAACTCAGGTACATTACGTCCACAGCTTTCAAGTTGTTATTTAACAACAATTGGCGATGACCTTTATGACATTTATGGCGCGATGCGTGACAACGCAATGCTTTCTAAATGGGCTGGTGGTTTAGGTAATGACTGGACACCTGTACGTGCCTTGAACTCTTATATTAAAGGTACTAACGGTAAGTCTCAGGGTGTTGTTCCATTCTTGAAAGTTGCGAACGATACAGCTGTTGCAGTAAACCAAGGTGGTAAGCGTAAAGGTGCTGTGTGTGCATACCTAGAAACTTGGCACTTAGACATCGAAGAGTTCTTAGAGCTTCGTAAAAACACGGGTGATGACCGTCGCCGTACTCACGACATGAACACTGCGAACTGGGTTCCAGACTTGTTTATGCAACGTGTATTTGAAGATGGTGAATGGACATTATTTACTCCTTCTGAAACTCCTGACTTGCACGACTTAACTGGTGCTGAATTTGCTGAGCGTTATGCTTACTATGAGTCTGTAGCGAAAGAAACTAACATGCTACATAAGAAAGTACGTGCTAAAGACTTATGGCGCAAAATGCTTTCTATGTTGTTTGAAACTGGTCACCCGTGGATCACATTCAAAGATGTATGTAACTTACGTTCACCACAACAACACGTTGGTGTAGTTCACTCATCTAACTTATGTACTGAAATTACCTTGAACACAAATCAAGACGAAATTGCAGTATGTAACTTAGGTTCGATCAACCTTGTACAACACGTTCAAGGTGGTGTATTAGACCGTGAAAAGTTAGCTCGCACTATTAAAACAGCAGTACGTATGCTCGATAACGTGATCGACATTAACTACTACGCTGTACCACAAGCGAAAAACTCTAACTTGAAACACCGCCCTGTCGGTATGGGTATCATGGGCTTCCAAGATGCTCTATATGAAATGGGTATTGCTTACGGTTCAGACGCTGCTGTTGATTTTGCTGATGAATCAATGGAAGTAATTAGCTACTACGCGATTGAAACTTCAAGCAACTTGGCTGTTGAACGTGGTGCTTACTCAACATTCAAAGGTTCATTGTGGGATCAAGGTATCCTTCCAATCGACTCTTTAGAAATTGTTGCGAAATCTCGTCCAGAGCGCATGTTCGAAGTTGACCGTACTCAACGTTTAGACTGGGACACTTTACGTGCCAAAGTTCAAAAAGACGGTATGCGTAACTCAAACGTGATGGCGATTGCTCCAACTGCAACCATCTCTAATATTTGTGGTGTTTCTCAGTCTATTGAGCCAACATTCCAAAACTTATATGTGAAATCTAACTTGTCTGGTGAGTTCACTGTTATTAACCCATACCTTGTTCGTGCATTAAAAGAACGCGGTCTTTGGGACACAGTAATGGTTAACGATCTTAAACACTTTGAAGGTTCAGTACAAAAAATTGCTCGTATTCCTGAAGAATTAAAAGCAATCTTTGCTACTGCGTTTGAAGTAGATACACGTTGGATCGTTGATGCTGCATCACGCCGTCAAAAATGGATTGATCAAGCTCAGTCGCTTAACCTTTACATCTCTGGTGCAAATGGTAAGAAACTTGACATCACTTACAAGATGGCATGGTTACGTGGTCTTAAGACGACTTATTACCTCCGAGCTTTAGGTGCAACTTCTGCTGAAAAATCTACAATTAACACAGGTGCTTTAAACGCAGTTAAACCTGCGACTGTTGAAGCAGCAGCTGTTGCTGCCCCTGTTGTAGAAGCGAAGAAACCAGAAGCAGCGGTTGAAGAAGAAGGCTTCACTCAAGCAGCTCCTGTACCAATGGCTTGTTCAATCGACAACCCTGATTGTGAAGCTTGCCAATAACATTGAATAAGGTTGCTCTTTTTCACTAAAGAGCAATCTTAAAAGAGGTAAAGATTATGCTTTCTCATCTCAGCCATAACTATATGCTTGGTGTTGGAGTTTTAATCTTTGCCTTTATTTTCTTTTATATGCCGATGGTTTACGCATTTATCACAATACGTAAGCAGCAGCGTAAACAAAATAAGTTGTAGTGAGTAGAGACCAAAGGCCCAAAATTTGGTCATGCATCAATAAAACTTAATTTTGTTTACACATTAAAAGCGTATAGTAGGGACATCTTCGTTTAAGAGATGTCAAATATAGATATATACAACGAAGAGAGAACAAAAATGTCTATCCTTAGTTGGGACGATTTTGAAGATGATTCGCAAAAACCGACTACACCTGAACACAAGTCTGCGCCCGTCCAATCGGAAAAAGCGTCAGATTCGCAGAATGTATCTACTGCGCAGCCATCATCGTCGAGCGTGGCAGCTCCACAATCCGCTGGAACCCATTCCGTGCGACCAACAGTTGCCTCCGATACAGTGGCTAGAGCCGCTCAAGCCTTAGAACATTTAGACGTTGCCCCTGGCCTTGAAGAGCTAGAAATGGGTGCCCAACGTGTTCAAGTTGACGACAAAGCCATGATTAACTGTCGTGCGGACTTGAACCAACTTGTACCATTCAAATATGAATGGGCTTGGCAGAAATATCTTGACGGATGTGCAAACCACTGGATGCCTCAAGAAGTTAACATGAACCATGACATCGCGCTTTGGAAGTCTGAAAATGGCTTAACTGAAGATGAGCGTACTATTGTTATGCGTTCTTTAGGTTTCTTCTCGACTGCGGATTCTTTAGTTGCAAACAACTTGGTATTGGCGATTTACCGTCACATTACTAACCCTGAATGCCGTCAGTACATCTTGCGTCAAGCGTTTGAAGAAGCGATTCACACTCACGCTTACCAATACTGTATCGAATCTTTAGGTATGGACGAAGGCGAAGTCTTCAACATGTACCGCGAAGTTCCATCTGTTGCACGTAAAGCAGCTTGGGGCTTGAAATATACTCAATCTTTAACTGATCCTAATTTCCACACAGGTACACCTGAAAACGACCAACGCTTACTTCGTAACTTGATCGCATTCTACTGTGTACTTGAAGGGATCTTCTTCTACTGTGGCTTTACTCAAATTTTGAGTATGGGTCGTCGTAACAAGATGAACGGTGTTGCTGAGCAATTCCAATACATCTTGCGTGATGAGTCTATGCACTTGAACTTTGGTATCGACATGATTAACCAAATCAAGATTGAGAACCCTCACCTTTGGACTGCTGAGTTCCAACAAGAAGTGGTTCAAATGATTGTTGAAGGTACGATGCTTGAAATCGAATATGCACGTGACACAATGCCACGCGGTGTATTGGGTATGAATGCAAGCATGATGGAAGAATACTTAAAATTCATCTGTAACCGCCGTTTATCTCAGTTAGGTTTACCAGAGCAATTTGCTGGTGTAACGAATCCATTTGCGTGGATGTCTGAGATGATGGACTTACGTAAAGAAAAGAACTTCTTCGAAACTCGCGTAACTGACTACCAAACTGGTGGTGCGTTAAGCTGGTAAGTCTAACTTATCAAATCAAAAGAGCCACTCTACTCGAGTGGCTTTTTTATTGAATATATAGAGAATTAGCAAATCAAAGATTTATTCCATATAAAAAATATTAAAATCAAAATATAAAAATTAACAGGTACATACCCAAAACATATTATAGATAAGGTGAGTTGGCGCTCTTGCAGGATAAGTATCTTTTTCGAAAACCTTATAGGTTCTATTCTTATATTTGATGATCAATAATTCTTCTTTTCGATCAATAACTAAACCAACTTTATAAATAAAATAAAAAGAATCATTCTTATTTATGCGTCTAAATACAAATTGTACTAAATCTTCTTTTTGTATTTTTGAATGATCAACCACTATAAAACCTTCACATATAGAACACTTCCATTTGATTAAATCAATACTCATATCCATATTTCGCGCTACCAAAATTATATAAATAAACCTTAAGTTAATAAATATAACTTTTAATAAGTTAAGATATAGCTAAAGGCCTATACAACAATATCAATAGAAATATTAAAATATCAATATGAATTTAATTTTAAAATTTAAATATTAATTTAATAAGTATTAAATAAAATTTTAAAACATGATTTAATACTTATTAACAGCAAAATTTTTCATATCTTAATTGTCAGATTTTTTAATTATTCTTTGAATCACTGTCCTTGAGACAGCAAGGTCCTTAGCTAACGAATATACACTAAAACCTTTCTTAAATTTATTAATAACATCCTGTTTTTGATCGTTGGATAATTTTTCAGGTCTACCCCCTTTTCTGGATAAACTAGATTTTTTTTGTCCAACACAATCAATTAAAAAAAGTTTTTCAAAATTAATGCAAATTTCTATAAAGTGGATAAAATTATTTTTAATATCATCTTCAAATTCACAATTAAAATAATCCAATATAATTAATTTAATCTTCTTTCTTTCAATTAACTTAATAGATGATAATATCTCCGTAAAACTACTACCCAAGCAATCAATACCTTTAACTATTAAAAAATCATCTTCTTCTAAAGAATAGTTAATTAAATTAAGAAAAATAGTTCGTAAAGTAATAGGTTTATCTACTGATACTAATTCAAAAATGACTCTCTTAGGATGAATTTTATAATCAAAGCTATTTAATAAAGAAATAAAAGATTCTTTCTCTTCTTCAATATTTTCAATACTACAATTTACTCGTATATAGGCATAAATACGCATATCTCCTCCTATTCCTTAGAGTGATGTGAAGAGTATCTATAAAGTAAATTCAAATCAAAATATACTTTTTAGCTCTTCACTTATTGTTTGTTATATAATTAGTTTATTAATTTTAGACTTTTTATAGTAATGTAAATATTTTTATATTTCCATAATTTTAAAAATTCCCACACGGCAAAATTTAAACACATATAATATAATAAAATATTATATAATTATTAAAAAATTAGTTGAAAAATACTTTAATTTTTATAATAAAAAAGTTTAGTATTAAATAAATTATAAATATAAGAAAATATTAATTTTTTTTAAAACATGTTTATGAAATATAAATAAAATATTTAAAATTATAATTTAGATCATTTACAAATGACCATATTAAATAGTTTTAAAACTATGTATTTTATTTTTATAAAAATTAAAAACACAATTAAAAACAAAAAATAAAAAATAAAATTCATTTAAAATCAATTATATAACAAAAAAGCTAGTAATTAGCAGATTGACCCCATAATGTTTTGTTACGTCATACACCATTAAATTAATTTAATTAAAAAATAAAACTAGATTTTAATATTAGATTTATATTAAATTCAAAAATAATTAAGTAAGGAGATTATTAAAGATGAAAAAAACAAACATCATAGAACTAACAAAATTATTAACTAATATAATAAAGATGATAAAAAAACCTAATAACCCATATAGATTTAAGTATGTATTTAATTAACATGTTTTAAACACTGTATAGTACACTTTTGTGATTTAGTTCATGTTTTTTTTAAAAAAATAAGATGCTAAGATTTGTTTTGTTTTTGTTTAATTTTGGTGTTTTTAATATGCGTACATATGCCTATGTTAGAATAGAGCCTAATTTGCAGTTTGAATTTTCTAGATATATCACCTTTTTTAGTGAGTATGGCTATAAGATTCAAAAGAATAGATTAGTAGTAGAAGAAGTATCGGTTGATAAATCTATTATTTATAGAGATAAATTTCTTAATCTAATAAGTTATTCATTAGAAGAAGGCGATATTTTAGTGATAAAAAGCATGGATTGCTTGGGTAACAGTTTTGAGGAAATTTTAAGTATAGTTGATAAAATTGATCAAAAAAAAATCCGACTAATATGCTTGGATTACTCAAAAAATGAGATTAATGGTGACTTAAAAATTTTCTTTCTACATTTTTTAAAGCTATCAGCTGAATTTGAGAAATTATTTAAGTGTAATAATAAAAAATCCAAAGATCACAATCCGGTAAGAAAAGTTGGTAGACCGGAAATATTAAATAATGAACAAAAAACTAGAGTGATCGAATTGTTTAAAAAAGGCTATAGTGTGTATTCACTTGCTAAAGAATTTTCGGTTACAAGAACAGTAATTCAAAGGATTTTGAACAATGCCACTAAAACTAATATATTGTAGTTACTAGGAATTTTTAAGTTTAATTCTATTAAATAAATATGGAATATATAAAAATGGAATTAGAGATGAGTTACATTTTTTAATAAGGTTGATCTTCTACACCAAATTAATTATTAAAAATTTTAAGACAGACTCAACAACGTATTGATATATACAAACATATTCAAGCTATATTGTTATTCTTAAAATTTATATTATAAATAACTCGTTATAATTCAATATTAAGTTAATTTTGTCTTACAATTTTAAGGATTTTTTATTTTCATTAATTTTTAATTAATTAAGAGTAGCCAATTAAGCAAATCAAAAATATATTTTATTTTCAATTAATTATAAGAAATTTTGTGTAAAAAAATAATTAATATATATTTACTATTGATTATCTTATATATACAAAGTAAAGTTGCTTTATCAGAAATAATTTAATCAAATTATCAAAAAAAACTTGATAGTATTAATTTATTTCAAACATCAACTTAACACTTTAACTTTTTAAAATTTATGATTTCCATTTTGTATAAATTAACTTAATGCTTTTAAAGCATTATTACGAAAATTATTTTTTAGTTATGATAAACATTTAATATGAATGATATTTTTTGGAATTCTCTACCCGGCTCAGCAACCGGTGAGATTTTTACTCCCGAAGGAATTGGGCCTTTTCCAGCAATTATTATTTTTGATACAGGATTAAAAGAAAGTACTAAAACTTATGCTACTTTCTATGCAAAAAAAATGAAAGAAAGAGGTTTTTCTGTCTTTATAGTAAAATTAAACTTAAGTAAAAAAAATGAAATAGGTTCAGTAATAGAATTTATTTTAAAAAGAAATGAAGTAAACAGTGATAAGATATATTTAATAGAAATTGAAAAAAACAATTTGATAAATCTGAATATAGAATTATATAAAAATTACTTTCAAGCTATTGCTTCAATTAATTATTTTAATTACTTTTAGGAGAGTAAGCTACTAAAGCTTAGTCTCCCTTTATATATTTAATTATCAAAAACCGTGGCTTACAGATGATTTGGAAACATAAATTGAGTTTTGTGGGTTCGCATCTTCGACCCAACACGATTTAGGGACATTAACTTCCTCGCCACTTACTAAAGTAATCTTTGTCTGCTTCAACTCACTAATAGTATTACTCGCAGCATAGTAATGATGTTTATCACAAATCACTGTCTTCTTATGATTATTTGCATATTGAGCAGCTTTATCTGCTGTAACCTCACCTGAACCAAAGCTAGGATGGGCTGATTTTTCTGCTATTAAGTACAATTTATGATTCGCAATTGTATTAATAGAAGGTGGTGAATAAACCGATTGATGTCCATATGGTTGATTCACACAACCAGAAAAGATTAGTGTTAATGAAAATACGATTTGAGTTAGAATTAAATTCTTCATTAATTTTAATCCTCATGTTAAATATATAAAAATCCATTTTATAAATCCCATCTTAAATTAAAATTTAGAGAGTTGGAATTATTAACAATAGATATACCCCAATACATTTAAGTGAAATTTAACCTTGCATTCTTAAATTGGAATAAAAGAAATCAATATAACTTTAAGTTCTTTATTAATTAAGAAGAGTCCACACCCTAAAAGGCTGTGGACTTAGTGAATATCACTCAAACCTGAAATACGAGGATAGTTGCATAATAAAAATCCTCAAAATTATATTCACATAAGCCTCCATTTGTATCAATTACAAATCAATTAATTTCAAAAATAAATTTTTTTATTAAAAAATTATCTTTATTTTACATACACTAAGATCACTTCCATCAAAAAAAATGTTTTAAAATCATGTTTTAAATACTTAAATTTCAAACATTATAAAAATAATTAAAGATAGAATGCTTTCAAAATTTATTGTCCAGAATTTATAGTTTTTACATCTATATTAATTTTCATCTAAACTTTCATTTCGTTTATAAAACTTATATTTAAGTAATAAACAATTAAATAGATCATTTTATAGATTCAAAGCAAGCTAATCTTTTAATATCCGCATAAAAGTGATTCCTATGAATGATAGCAATAGTACTTTTTTATTGTTCTATGCAAATAAAAAGTACGCTTATAGATTTCCAGCTTGGTCAAGAATATTTAAGGTTGGCATTCCTCTTGCACACATCCCTGCGATCTTAGTAGCTTTCTCAGCCAAATTATGATGATCCCTATCAGCCGCTTGTAAATTTATGATATTTGATGCCCAAGATAATTGAATCAACTTGTCATGAAGTACTTTTTGAGAAACCCAAGGCACAATACTGTCATTTAAATCCCCCACAACAAATACTCTATTCGCTGGGTGCTTGGGTGTAAGTGCTGTTATTGCATCTACAGTTTCAAATAGTCTTGGATCAGATGTCTTCCCCAATGCTTCTGCCAATATTTTTGGTGATGAAGGGGCTGAACTTGGGATAGCACATAATATATCTGTCCTTTTTGATAATAAGGCAGATACAATATGACCACCACCACTATGCCCAACTAACACATAATTAAGGATTTGATGCCTTTGTTTAATTTTATTTAATGCTTCAGACATTAATAAAGATTCTAATGGCTTTCTAGCACCATTATGTACACCAGACGATCCATAAATCCCTGGACGAGCTACAAAAATATATGGGAAATTATACAACTCTGTGGACTTAACGACTGCTTCATTAACTTTGTCCTGTGGTTTTTTGTCAGTATATGATGCAGGTGCTTTGCCTCCTACAATTGCTACATCACCAGAAAAATACGCAATCGCTCTATTATTCGTTTGATTTTCGAGTAATCCGGCAGAATAATATCGTATGCATTCTTTATATGAGTAACCATTTAAATTCACTTCAGCCCAAACTGTTCTTCCGATTCCCGAATTGTCCAATTGTGTACATTGTGCTTGGGTCGAAGTAACAACTTTATATGCATCATCTCCGATAAAATTTCCATTTGTTAAATCAATACTAACTGTTTCAGCAAAGCTATGATTAGCAGCTAAAAACATCAATAAAGAAATTATTTTTTTCATAATTAACCTTTTTAATTCAAATAAATTTTAGACAATTAAATTAACAATCAAGATTAATTAACACAACAAAAATAGAAATATTAAAATTATATAAAACATATAATTAATTTATTTTATCAAAAAAAAATAAACTAGGACACATAAAATTATGTTTTAAACCATACTAAAATTAAAACATATGAATTAAATTTCGAATAATTTTAAACACAACTAAAGCCTTAAAATCACTTCTAGTACAACAAAAAAACCAATACAATAACAAGCAGAATTAAATATCACTCTATTATTTTTTAAGAAAGGAATTAAAACAATTTAATTGTTTTCTAGCCAAGATTAACTTAATTAGGTCGCAATATGCTACATCAATTAAAATATTTAGATTTAAGTAATTTAAAAAATCAGATCAGTGAATGGATATCACTATATGATCAGACTGACTCTGAAAAAAAAATAGTCTTTATCTCATATGGTTGCCTAGATCAACGGTGTAAAGTTTTTTCAATTGCTAGTTCTGATATACAAAAACTGCAAAAAAAAATAAATAACTTTTTAGAAAAAATTTTTCTTAGAGATAAACGTTATCTAGGCTATATAAAACTTGATGTTGTAACTCACATAGAAAAGAAAAGTTGGACCGATGTTACCCATGATATATCTAATCAAAAGCATAATAATCACTTTAGAAAAGGTATTAGTTTTGATAAAGATTTCAATATATGTTTTTTAGAACAAGAGATTTATGGGAATGCAATCATACGAGGAATTTCATATGATCAAAAAAATTTTATTGACCAAAATAATTTAAATAAAGCAATCAAGAAAAAATATTCTTCTATTCAAAAAGATTTAGAAATTATTAAAATTAAAGATGTATGGCTTTTTGAAACTGAAAGTGTATTTTACGAAAATGGTAAATTCATTAAACTTCAAAGTGGAGGTTGTGAAAATGGGGTTAGGTTCATTGATAAAAATGATAAATCTCATATTAAAGAAATAATTAATAAAAATTCTAGTTTCCTAAGCAGTCAAATTTTAGAAGATGGGAAATTTATCTACGGCTATTTCCCTGCATTTAATAATGAAATTAAAAGCTACAATACAATACGGCATTGCACTTCAATTTATTCACTTTTAGAAACTTTTGAGATTGAAGAAAATAATCAATATTGGTCTAAAATTCACTTAGCTATTGAGTATAGCATCAAAAATTTTTATAAATTAATAGATGAAGATACAGCTCATATGATTGATGGAAATGACAATAATTATGAGATTAAGCTTGGTGCGAATGCAGCTACTATTTTAATGTTAACAAAATATCAGGAAATTACTAAAAATAAAAAATATCTAGAATATGCAGAAAAAATAGCAAATGGTATTATGCAAATGATTGATAAAACAGGAAAAACTACTCACATTCTGGAATACCCATCCTTGTCTATTAAAGAGAAATTTAGAATTGTTTATTATGATGGTGAAGCTGCACTGGCACTCTTAAGGCTTTATCAGTTAAATAATAATAAAGTTCTTTTAGATACTGTTAAGTTAATGTTTGATAACTTCATATCTAATTCATATGAAAAATATCATGATCATTGGTTAAGTTATTGTACGAATGAATTAACATTAGTATGTCCAGAAGTTAAATACTATCAGTTTGGTATAAATAACTATTTAAATCATATGGACTTTATTAAAAATCGTAAAACAGTATATGCTACTTTCCTTGAGATGATGATGTCTGCTTATAAAATGGTAAATCGTCTAAATATACAAGGTCATGAAAATCTATTTAAATCTTCTAAATTTGAAGAATTAAAATCTCTTATTCAGTTACGTGCTGAATTTCAACGCACAGGTTTCTTCTATCCAGAAGTTGCTATGTATATGAAAAAACCCAAGTCTATATTAAATTCTTTTTATGTAAGACATGATCGTTTTCGTGCTCGAATTGATGATCAAGAACATAATTTATCAGGTTACATTGCTTATTATTTACACTTCAAAGATTAGTTTCAAATCCAAAATTATTTAATAATGCAATTAAAGGTATTTTTATGAATAATGAAATATTTACTTTATCAAATGAAACTACAAATGTTGAGTTTTTTAAAATTGAAAAGAGTCTTAGTCGACTTAATATAAATATGTTTTTCCTTAAAAAAAATCCACATAAGCTTATTACACTAAATAATGATTTAAAACTTGAAGGACATAATAATTTTTATAATTCTGTTCTAAGCCTTTGTACAATTGGTGCCTTCTCATACTCATCTTCTAATCTTAACTATGGAGTATCTATTGGCCGCTATTGTAGTCTAGCAAGTAATATCAAAATTATGGGTGCCCACCACTTCCCCGAGTGGATTTCTACTTCACCTCACTTTTATAGTGAGGACTATCATGATACTGATCCAGCATTAGTCACCCATAATTATAGAAGTCGGCGTAATGTTACTATTGGAAATGATGTTTGGATTGGAGCTGATGTTGTTTTAAAAAATAATATTACAATTGGTGATGGAGCAATAATTGCTTCTAATAGTGTTATTACAAAGAATGTAGAACCATATACTATTGTGGGTGGTAATCCTGCCAAATTAATTCGTAAAAGATTCGAAGATACAGTCATTAAAGAATTAATGCACTTAAAATGGTGGAGATTTCATAAAAATGATTTAAAAGGTCTAAATTTTACAACCCCATCTGATTTCATAAATAATTAAGAAAAAAGAATTTATATGGAAAAATTAAATGAATACCAACCACAAATTTTTACAAAAAATGATTTACTGAAACCATCGTAAAGCAAACAAATCTTTTATGTTGTATAAATTATAAAATGGTTATTTATTATGAAAACTCAATATTTTTTTCTATTTCCAAAAATTGACCAAAAGAAAAATGGATTGGTTTTTGCTCTTTTAAAGCGCGCAAAAATACTAAATGAACAATTAGGTATTAGCCCCACAATTATTACTACTGAATATGATCGCTCACTTGCAGAAAATTATTGGAGCCTTATATCTACAAACTTAGCTCCTCCTTCTATTGGATATCTCAATTTATATGGTGATTTTCAAGGAACTCATCTAAAACTAGCTAATAAAAAAATCCATAACCCTATGGTAGAAATGTTTAACAGTAACATTTTAAAAACTATAATTCCTTTCACCTACAATCAACGTTTTCATGATAAAAATAATAAAAACTATTTGTACGAAATACGGCAAAATGACTCTCCTACTTTAAGTTATGTGAATACTTTCAAAAAAGGTGTAAAAACAGGACGAATTATTTATGACTCTTATGGTTATCTTAGTTGTATTCAAGTCATCAACCCAGAAAATCAAATGATAATAACTGAAACTTATTATCATACAGAAGGTTATCCAGTTATTATAAAAAACTATCAACTCAACGAAAAGAATAAAAACATTGTTTCAAATATTTTTTTATTTAATAAACAAGGTGTTATTAATGAGGTTTTTGATACTGAATCTCAGCTCATTCAGTATTGGTTCCTAAAAATCTCTCAACTTTATAAAAATGATCTGATGTATATTCTTATCGACCGTGCAATTCATTTCTATGAACCACTTAGAGAGATAAAACAAGAAAACATGCGATTTATTGGAACAATTCATGCTACCCATCTAAATGGCCATGATATTCAAAATTCTACAATTAATCGTCATTATCGTAGCTATTTTAAATATAGTAATGAATTAGACGCACTAGTAATCTTAACTGAACGCCAAAAACAACATATTCAACAGCGCTTTGGAATGGAAGAGAAATTATTTGTTATTCCACATATATATGAAAAAGCTATTGACCATGTCAATTTTTCAAACAGAGATCCAATGTTTTGCTTAACTATTGCTAGATATGATAAAGCGAAAAATTTAGATAGCTTAATTAGGGTTTTCAAAAAAGTTGTAGAAGTAATCCCCAATGCTTATTTAAACATTTATGGTTTTGGAAGTGAGCATAACTTCTTACAAAGTCAAATTGATGAACATCAGTTAAATAACCATATTAAATTGATGGGCTATAATGAGAATACTGATGCTTTATATAATAAGGCAAGCTTATTCCTTTTTTCTAGCCGATCTGAAGGTTTCGGTATGGCAGTTTTAGAAGCTCTATGCCATGGCTGCCCTGTCGTGAGTTATGACATCGATTACGGACCATCAGACATGATTAATCATGATGAAAATGGCTATTTAGTTACTTTTCAAGATGAAGAATTATTTGCACAGAAAGTAGTTTCTTTATTAAAAGATGAACACAAACGGCTTAAACTTAGTGAAAATGCATATGCATGTAGTCGACTCACAGATCAAAAACAATTTGCCCTAAAATGGCAAGAGCTTTTCCAGGCTATTCAGTAATGTTTTTTATGCATAAAAAAACTTTGGTTTTATTATTCTCTACATTTTGTGTATCTACTTATATTCATGCAAAAACTGATTGTTATTCAAGTAGCCCTCCTGTTGTTAAACAACTTGATCAAGTCTATTATGGCATGAATAATCTGCGTATTTTTTACACTACGTCTGGTGATAATGCTTTAATATTTCAGCAGGATAAAAATCTAAATCATGTTCCAGACTATGTAGAAAATATTGCTATTCAAGCAAATACCACACGAAAAGCTTGGTCCGTTTTAGGCTACCAAGATCCTTTGAATAGTCCACGCTATAAAAATAACGTCCAATATATTGATATACAAATACAGAAGCTTGATGGACTCGGACTAGCTTATGATGAACCCCATCGACATTCCAATAATCCATTAAAAAAAAATGCTTGTGCTCTAATTATTCTTATTAGCAATAATATTCCAAATCTAACTACTGACTCTTCATTAATAGCACATGAATTATTTCATCTTTACACCTATGGTTATACGATGTTTAAGCAACCTTGGCTGACAGAAAGCTTGGCAGCTTGGTCAGAAGGGATTATCAGAAAAGATAAGTTTGGTACATATGGACAAAGAAATTTGCCGAAAAATGAAGAAGATTTTGACAAATACATCTTGCAAAGAACTTATAGGACATCTCAATTATGGAACCGTCTTTCTACACTTGTAGATACATCTGATGGAAAACTATTTTTACCCTCTTCTCTCATAAAACAGAGATACACTGATGGGCAACCTGTTTTTCAAGATCAATATTTAAAAGGAACCGTCTTTATGAAAAAGTTTCTTGAAAATCTTAGAAGACAAGATCAACAAATTTCTATTTTAAATAATTGGAATTTATATCATTGGAAAGAAATTGATCAAAATTCAGCTCATTTCAACACACAAATTTTAGATACATTATTGATAACTCTAGAAAGCAAGAACGAACGTAATATAGAGAAAAATGAATTTAAAAGACTCTTAAAAAAAATTATAAAAAATAAAAAAATCTAGTTAATTTTACTTTCAAAAATATTAAATAAGCCATTTACTGCGACTAATGCTTTTAAAAACTGTTTTTCAATAAAAAAAGAGAAGGCACTGGTGCCTTCTCTTTTATTTACAGATTTCTATCAACAACAATCAATTAAAACAACAACTGATTATTATTCAATAACTCATCCAGTGTTGTATCTGTATTTTTCAATACAATGAGATCAGTTGAGTTATAGGTATTTCCAGTACCATCTCGATCAATACTAATCAAAGTATTACCCGCACCGTCAGAAGTAACAGACACATAATTAGAGATATTGCTTGCATTAGCGCCATTTAACAATGAACTAATATCAACTTTATCACCTTGTGCCAAATTAAAGTCAGTCCATTCATCCTTACCATTGCCACCTGTTGCATCAGCAGCGTTCAGTAAGTTATAGACAACTGTATCTGCACCAGCTCCAGTAGTAATAATGTCGTGGCTAGCGGTACTGATGGTCTCACTACCAATATTCACGGTCAAAGTTGCAGGTGTACTTTCATCACCTGTTGCAGCAACCAGTTTATAGTTCAATGTAGCGACATCACCAGAAGTAGCAGAACTATTTGCTGTGAACGTATATGTTCCATTTGCCGAAACAACGAATGTACCATCCTCAACCGTGATTGTTTGACCATTCGCTTGTACATATGTACCAGGCGAAGTTTCTACAAATACTTTTGTACTTGCTCCACCCGTTACATCTACACCATTACCAGAATCATCTGTTAACAAGTTACCCGTAGCAGTTACCGTCGCACCATTACCAACGAATTGGTCATAATGTGTGAAAGTAGCATTTACAGTAGTGTTGACAGTAGTTGTATTCGTTCCAGCAATCAGAGGAATATTAGATTCTGTGCTACCAAACACGACACGCCATTGACTAGCAGTGTCTGATGCAGAAACCTGATAAGAGCCACTGATCAACACAGTACCGCCAGCATCACCTAAGATTGGTGATGAATGTACAACAGAAGCTGATGCTCCAGGTTGAGTTGTCCAAACACCATTCACAAGTTTTTGCACTTGATAACTGAAAGTATCACCATTAGCAGAGCTATCGAGGATACCACCTTGTGTAGTTACAGAGAAATTAAGCGATGCGGCAGTATTTGCAGCGACATTAATCACATCGCTCGTATCAATACCAGCAACTGAAGTAGCAGCGCCAAATAACGGTTTCGTACTACTTGCAGCCATACTACCCGTATCAACAGTTGTATTGGTTGATGGAACTAATGTAATCGCAGCTGCTGCTGTATTATCAGTTGCCGTCAACTCTACGACACCATCTTGAGTTGGATCTTCTGGCCATGTGATATCAAGATCATTTGTATCAATGCGAACATTTAAAGTCGCTGTATCTTGATGCCCGTCACTATCCTGAATGGTGTAAGTGAAACTATCTACTTTACCTAAACTATTTGGAAAGGTGAAATCACGGATGTATTCATAATTACCATTCTTATCAATAAACAACTCACCATATTCACCTTGAATACGAGTAAATGCTTCACTGTCTTGTGGTAGAGCAGTTATCACACCATCTTCATTAGCAACACTGATAACCGTTGCTGTTTCACCAGCATGAATCACATCAGCAACGTCCGTTGGATTTTCAGGATTATTTGCTGTAATCACATTACCTTTTGCAACGACATCACCATAATCACTCAACACCTCGTTGGTAACAGAAATTGAAGCGATACCAATTCCTGTAACTTGTACGCCCTCACCTGGAGTTAATACAAGTGCATATTGTCCTTCAGGTAGATTACTGATGGATGCTCCACCTCCCATGACGCCTAAACCAACTCCAAGCATGGATCCAGCATTATCTATTTTATTATAGAGCTCATATCCACCCGTATTCTCGTTATAACGAAGAATATTAAGGTCATAAGAACCAATACCACCACCTATTAGAACTCCACCAAAAGATACATCAAACGATGCAATTCCACCTTCAGGTACAGTCACTGTAATTGGTGTTTGACCTTTCAAGTCAATAATTGGCCCAATCAATGATAATGATGGGAAGGTTACTAACGCACCACCCGGAATATCAGGATGAGTTACTACAGGATTAACCTCACTTAATACCGTAGCAATATCATCAATAGCATCAATGAAAACTGGAACTATAGATGTGACTGGTAATGAAGTATTACCTGCTGCATCTGTCGCTGTTGCTGTTACAACATCGCCAGTTACTAATGTGCCAGGATTAGCTACAGACCAAGTACCATCACCTTCTGTAGTAGTAGTAATGGTACTACCATCTGGGAAGGTTACAGTTACTGTTGAACCTGGTTCTGCCGTACCTGTGATCGGATCAACATCATCCAATTCATCAATAGCAATTACTGGAGGTACAGTATCTACAACTTCTGTTGCCGGTACTGATTCATTACCTGCTGCATCTGTCGCTGTTGCTGTTACAACATCGCCATCATTCAAGCCTGGGTTCGGTACTGTCCAGCTTCCATCTGTACCTGCAACAACTGTTGCTGTGGTGCCATCTGGATAAGTCACTGTCACGGTTGAACCTGGTTCTGCCGTACCCGTAATCGGATCCGTGCCATTGATTGGGTCAATCTCTGGTGCAGTCGGAGCCAATGCATCTACAACTTCTGTTGCCGGTACTGATTCATTACCTGCCGCATCTGTCGCTGTTGCTGTGACAACATCGCCATCATTCAAG
>NZ_JFXG01000011.1:0-145266 GCF_000588015.1 Acinetobacter sp. 1294243 | reverse complement strand
TTTTTAAATAGCAGTTTTTTTATTAAATTATTTTTAATATTCGTTTAAAAGCCATCCACTTGCATATGCGAAATATTCACGTAACCATGCATTGTAGCGAGTAGCTAATGGTGTCTCGGCCGCTACCCCATAAACTTGGATATAGCCCTGTTTTTTTGCAATTGCTATTGCTCGAGGAATATGAAAATCACTTGTCACAATAGCAATTGGCTGGTCTAAGGTAATGTGGTGCTGTTCTAATAAGGGTTTACTATTTTTTAAGTTAAGCTCTGTGCTGGTGCTTTTATCTTCAAGGATCATTTGATCTCTTGCGATATGATACTTTTGTTCAAGATAACGAGACATAACCAATGCTTCGCTTTCTTTTTCTGAAAAATCAAGACCACCTGTTAGAACAATCTGTGCTTGCTGCTGTTTTAGGGCTAGAGGGGCGGCCGTATCTAAACGTTTTGCAAGAATTGTGGATGGCTGACCATTCTCAACACCGCTTCCTAAGACAATAATTGCTTTTACTGGAGGAATATTATTTGAAGTATCTTTATTTTCTTTAATAAAGCTAAAAAAATAGCCTAAGCCAATTAACCATATCCAGAAGCATAACCATCCAAAACGCCAAAGTGTGTGTAAGCGATAGTGATAGAAGAAAAAGCGTTCTAAATGATAATAAAATAAGGAATATAGGCAGAGGAAAGCACCTAAAATTAAAGGAATAACGGTGCCTACATTAATTTTATTGAGACAAATTAGAACTAATCCATCTAGAAATAAAATCGAACCAATGATTGCTAGGAAAATACGGATCCACTTACTGACTTGCATTGTGCTTAGAGTTGCAATTTAAATTGCAGACAGTGTATGCAAAATCATTCTGAATGCAATAAAAAACCGAGTAAAGCATTTAAGCTATTACTCGGTTTTAGTTTTTATTGATCTTTAATAAACATCACGGCGGTAACGGCCTTGTTGTCTTAAATCATCTACCTGTTCTTCACCTAGAATTTCGATAAGTGCTTGATCGACTCCACTTGCCATACCATCAATACTACCGCATACATACAGAACAGCACCCCGTTCTACCCAGCTTACTAATTCTGCTGCATTCTGACGGATTACATCTTGAACATACATGCGTTGTTCTTGATCTCTCGAAAATGCTAAATCGAGGCGTTTTAACATTCCTGTGGTTTTCCATGCCTCAATAGTTGATTCATAGAAGAAATCACATGCTCTTTGACGTTCACCAAAGATTAACCAGTTTTCAGTGTAATCATGACGCGTACGGGTGTGTAATAGGCTCATTAAGCCAGCAATGCCAGTTCCGTTACCAATACAAATAATAGGGCGATTATCATCAATAAGATGGAATGATTCATTGGTACGAATACGTAAAGCAATTTCATTATTAACTTGCATATGTTGAGTGAGCCAACCCGAACCTAAACCTAAATTACCAGACGCATCATATTGTTGACGAACCACCAAACGTAGGACTTGCTGAGAAGGAATACTCGCAATCGAATACTCTCGCGTTGGTAGAGTAGGGAGCTGCTCTAATAAATGATCCAGATTAGCAAATGGTTCAATTTCACCAGTTAAATCTTTATTCCAAAGCGCTTTTTCGATTGAAATCTGCAATGAATCAACTTTTGAATTTTTAAGAATATGATGCTTTTGCAAAAAAGCATGAATACGTTCAGGACTATTACCAGGCTGGATTTCAGCAATATCACCCGCTTGCCATATCGCTTCATGATTTGCTTTAAGTTCGATATTATAAGCAGGCTGACCTAAGCTATTTGGATTGAGTAAATCACGTTGTTGTAATATCCAACTATCAAATACTTTTTCCAGATTTACCGCATGCAAATCTAATTTAGTTGCCTTCGCGAGAGATTGATTCCATGTTTGAATATCCGATGGGTTTGCATTATCAACTTCAATTGTATTGAAGAGAGCATGGGCACCATTTGCTTTAAGCCAAGCATCTACTGCATGGCCAAAACTACAATAAGTGTCTGGATATTCTTTAGAGCCCAGCGCTAGAACAGCATAGTTGATGTGCTTAAGATCCACATTCAATTTTAAAAGTTTTTTAGCAAAGCTTGTAGCGAGATCAGGAGCATCACCAGTACCATAAGTACTGATCACAAATAAAACCTGCTGATGTTGCTCTAAATCAGTTTGTGTTAGCTGCTGTACAGGTTTTACCTGAACAGGCTGATGAGCCTCTTGTAAACTTGTTGCCGTACTCCAAGCGAGCTGTTCTGCTACGCCGGTTTGAGTTGCATAAGTAATAAGCCAAGGCTTTGCATTTGGATCAATGTATTGTCCTGCTAAAGACTGACGAGCTGCCTGTGTTAATTTTTTCTGTTTACGGCGTTTAAGATACAGCATCCACCCAGTAACCAAGAACAAAGGCATTGCTAGAGAAGCAAGCATTGCAACGAATTGATAAATTGGTCCAAAGAAGCTACCGCGGTGTACGGGTAACATGCTGCTCATAATCTTTTGATTAAGCTTTTTGTTTTCATAAAGCTCTATCTTTTCGATGTTGCCAGTTTGATAATTATAGATAGCTTGGTTACGTGCGCGTTCGTGTTGTGGGGTAGCATCGACAAAACTTAACTCAATTTTTCCATCATCTTTTTTCGGTAAACTTAATGTTAGAGTCGAATAATCACGTCCAACCTGACTATTGAAGCCACTCCATGTTTGATTAAGTGCTGTAATGAGTTGAGTATTATCTAATTGAGGCTCTGATTTTTTATCATTATTACGGTCAGATTGTTTACCTTGCTGTATTCCACGATTTTGATTTTGAGGAGTAGCGCCATGATCTTGTCGTTTAGGCTGTTCAACTCCCATTACTTTGAACATGCCACTACGCCACCAATCATAAGACCAATATAGTCCTGTACATGCGAAAAGAAGATAAAAAACAATGACCCATGTGCCGACAACAGCATGTAGATCCCAAATAAAATTCCGGCCTTTGAGTTTCGGTTTAACAGCAAGCCATTGACGAGCAGAGTGCTTTTTAGGCCAACGTAAATATAACCCACTGAGTACGAAGTAAATTAGCATGAGTGCGCAGGCACCAGTAATTTGTTTACCAACTTCACCTGCTGTTAAATTACGATGAATTTGTTGTATGAGTAACAATAACTTTCGACCTTTAACATCTGGAAGAACCTCAGCGTTATAAGGGTTCACCATCATATTGTAGCCACGGCGTTCACCTTCTTTTTCAATATTTACAATAGAAGAAGAGGTGGGGTCCTTGGCAATCGTAATGCTATTAATTTTGATTTCAGGTTGGGTTGTATTGAAATGTTGATATAGCTGAGCAGGAGTTAATTTTGGAGTGTTTTCAGCTTGTACAACATAACTATCAGAATTCACCCATTTTAAAATTTGTTGGTCATAAGAATAAATTGCACCTGTAACACCCATAATGGATAAGATTAGGCCAGCAGTAATACCCAGAAACCAATGAATTTGAAATAAAATTTTTTTAAACATGGTCGAAAATGTAAATATGATGGAGATCTTGTAACGAAGTATAGCCGAAGATTGGGGAGATAATATGGATTTTGGAGATAATATTAATTTTCATTATCATTTATTTTTAGCTTAATAAAAAACCTCCATGAGGAGGCTTTTTATAAAATCTAGAATTACAAGGTTTTTGGTTCGCCTACAGATTCTTTTAAGTGTGTGCGAATTGTGTTGAACGAGAAGTTTTTCGAATCCATGCGCTTAGGTAGGATATAAGCACCTTGTTGTTCTTGGCCTTTTGGATCTTTTACTTTGAAATTGACCAAAATAAAATCAGGTGTATTGTACCATTCGTAGATATTTTTCCATCCAATAGTACCTACGCCTTCTTGTAAGCCCATTTGTTGACGCATCACAATACCATGAGGCTGCACACCTAAACGAATACCTTTGATTTCCTGTACCGGAAATTCATTCATTTTGCGTTTAACGTACCACTCTAATCCGTATTTACGACCTAGGTAGTAAAGTACTACAGCAACAATAGCAACCCAGCAAAAAACAGTAGAGTAGTTCTTAATAAAAATAAGACCTAATATAGCTAGGGCTAAAACGACACCCATAATTGCCCAAATTTTTGTGCTGATTTTATTGGTGCTGCGCCAGATAAGAAGCTGTGCATTACGTTGTTCAGCTTCTGACACATCATAGGGAACAGGCTGAAGCGTATAAGCGTATAAAGTTTTCGCGGTCATAGTGCAAATAACAAATTGTAAACTGTTTTAAGTTTAGCATTAATTGGCATAAGTCAGGAAAGGATATTATGCCAATTTCATACTAATTTCCGACTCAAATTTATAACGATGCAAGCTCGCTGGCATCATTATCAAGATCATGACTTAGGCGTTGTTTTAGCATACTAAAACGGTTCAATACACCAAGCATGAGTGATAGCTGCTGTAAAATAATGAGTGATTTTTGGTCCTCTTCATTATTTTGACTCAAACGTTGACGTATCGTCTGGAGCATATTTTGTGCTGTAAGATCAGGCATCTCATCTCTTAATAATGCACCCTGAATATCATCTAGCGCTTGGTCTAAGAGTTTAAGAACAGCTTGATCTTGAATGCTTTCTCGATGTGCTCCAAGTGCGGCGATATAACTTAAAAATGTATGGTTTAAACATAAAAATTCAAAGATATCCGACTTACGGGTAGGGTCAAAGTCTGGCTCTGTTGCTAAAGTTGAAATAAGTGAAGCAACCTCGGCATCTGTATTATGAGCAGCACGTCTTACAATACGGTAATTCAGCGCATGATTGCGACCTTCATGATATTGTTTAACAACTTCAGCTAAATAATTGCATTGAGCTTGTAATGAACGTCTGATGTTGCGAGGTAAGCGTCGGAATTTCCAGTCAGGCCAAATAAATGTCACTCCAAACCAAGCTAGGGCACATCCAATTAAAGTATCTACAAATCGAGGAATGGCAGCAGCCATTGCCGAACCATCTAGATTAAAGTTAATTAATGCCAAAATCGTAATAAAAGCGGTTGCTTGAGCATATTGCTTACTGCGTAACTCAAAAAACAATACCCCGCTTAGGATTAACATTAATAGTTGTCCTTCGACAGAAGGTACGAGAAATACAATGGTAAGACCAACAATAATTCCGACTAATGTTCCGACAATTCGTAAGCGTAAGCGACGTTTGGTTGCGTTGAAGTTAGGTTGGCTTACAAATAGGGCTGTAAGCATAATCCAATAGCCGTACTCGATATTGGTCATTTGAATCAGCACATACCCAATAAAAAGAACAATTGAGACGCGAATTGCATGGCGGAAAAGTACAGATTCAGGAGTTAGATTTTGCTTTATTCGGATGACAATATCGTTCCATCCTTGTAAATCATCATCTTTAAGCTGGTTCTCTGCTTGTTTAACTTTATCAGACTGAATGTGTTGTTCCGTTTCTAAGTTGAGTAACTGAGAGTCGATAGATTTTAAATTTTGGTATAAAGCGAAGAGAGCATTTACCCATAACAGATCATAATGCTGATCACGTCTTAGTTTCTCTAAAGATAGTCTTAAGTTCTCAAAACTCTGCTTGAAACGTTTGTTATGGTTATAAGGTTTACGTTGTAAAATACATTCGTTTAACTCTTGGCAAGCTTTGCCTTGAACCGCCAAAATTCGTTGAAATCTAAATAAAATATCACTGTGCTGAAAAATTTTGGCTAACTTTTGATAGTCGATATGGGCTGAGTCAGCACGCTCATGAATGTCTTGAGCGACAAAATAATAATGTAAGCTTCGGCGTGTATCTTTTTGCCCACGGTCACCTTTTAAACGAGTCAATAAAGCTGTTTTTAAGTCATTAAAAATCGTAATTAACTTACCATTTTCTAATGACAGCTCAATCATACTTTGCTGATAGCTGGCAGGAGTCATATCTACATCAAATAAATTTGATTTTGCAAATAGAAAATCACCTAGAGATGCATAAGACGCTGCGAGTTTATCTTGAAGTTGGCGAACCGGAAATAGTAAAAAGCTAATAGTAGCAATGAGGCCATACCAAGCAGCACCTGCAACTAAAAGAGCAGGTTGAATATACCAGTGATCAAAAAGGTGAACACCCAACATGGTATAGACCGAAACAACCAAACAGCCATAAGAAATAGTGGCGTAACGACGTCCTAACGAACCTAGTAAAATCCAGCCAATACATGAAGCAATCAACCCTAAAGCAAAAGCCATTGGGTAGGGGAAAAGTAGTTGTACAGAAGCTGCGGTAACGAAGAACCCAATATAAGTATAGATTAGGTTCATGATTCGCACGGAAAAGCGATCATCAATATCACTCAAACCTGCTGCGACTACACCTAAAGTGAGTGGAATAGTTGCTAATTGATAGCCTAAAAAATAAGGCACGAAAGCAGTTCCTGAAAAGGCTATCAGCATTCGCACGTTATACATAAATGTTGTGTTATAAGTCGCTCTTTTTAGGCGTTTAAACCAAGATTTCAAATGAAGTCCTTGCTGATCAACCTGAGTGATAAAGGATTTGTGTATTTCTACACCAATGTTGCACAAATCATACGATAGACAGTGTAAGCTTGTCTGTATGCAAATGAGTGAAAAATGAAATATCGTTATGTCTGAACAAACAGCCCAGCGTCAATACTCTATTGGCTGGATTATGTTGCTCGCTTTACTTACGGCTTTAGGGCCGTTATCCATTGATATGTACTTACCTGCGTTACCACAAATGGCCCATGATTTTGGGGTAAGTACGCAAATGGTGGCAAATACACTACCAGCATATTTTTTTGGTTTAGCCATTGGGCAGTTGGTTTATGGTCCTTTAAGCGATCGTATCGGTAGAAAGAAACCACTTTACTTTGGCCTCGCGCTTTATGCAGTCGCAAGCTTATTTTGTGTAATGGCTACTAATGAATGGAGCTTGATTGCGGCCCGTATTTTACAAGCTTTAGGTGGTTGTGTTGGCGTAGTCATGGCTCCTGCGGCAATACGCGATAAATTGGACGTTCAAGGCTCTGCACAAGCTTTCTCAAGCATGATGATTGTCATGGGGCTTGCACCAATTTTGGCTCCTATGATCGGAGCATGGATTTTAATTTGGTTTCCGTGGCAGGCTATTTTTATTGCGCTTTCAATTGTGGGTGCGCTGTGTTGGCTGTGCGTACATTTCTTTTTTAAAGAAACTTTGGAAAATGATAAAAGGCTTAAGCTATCACTCTATCAAGTGGTGACTTTATATGGAGCTATTTTCAAAGATGCGAGTTTCCGCTTACCTATGTTTGCAGGCTGTTTAACAGGTGCCGCATTATTTTGCTATATCAGCTCAGCACCTGCCGTGTTTATGGATCAGTACGGACTTAATCAGCAAGAGTTTGCTTACGTGTTTGGACTAAATGCTTTTGGCATCATGTTAATGTCCTCTTTAAACAAGCATTTAACAACACGTGTTGAAATTACCAAACGCTTAAAATCGGGTTCACTTGTGCAAGTGACTGGAGCCATCATTGTATTTATTGCTGGTTTAATTCCTGCGGCGCCTTTATGGCTGGTTATGGTAGGGGTATTTTTAGCTATTTCAGGCATTGGTTTAACAGGCCCAAATGCAATGGCGTTAGCAATGTCCAAACAAGGTGCTCGCGCTGGAACAGCAAGTGCAATTATGGGCAGTATGCAATTCGCTTGTGGCCTTTTAGGTGGCGTGCTTCTTAACTTCCTGATTTGGTCTGCATCGCTCAATATGGGTGTGATGATGGTGTTATTTACACTAAGTGGTTTTATTGTCGTATTAAAAGCGACACAACAGGTCAAAAACAAGCCATTCTCATAGCTTTTAGAGAATGGCCAGTTATAGCTTATTCGTCTAGAAAAACTGCGAAATTTTCAACAGGTTCTCTAGGCGTAATAAAGGTATTTACAATATGATCTGGGTCAGCATGACCTAATGCAATTGCACATACCAGTTCTTCGTCATCTGATGCACCTACTATATCTAAAACAATAGGGTGAAAATGATTCCAAGCTGCTTGTGGGCATGTATCTAAACCACGTGCCTTGGCAGCGACCATCACGTTTTGGATCATCATTGCGATATCCATTTTAGAACCGATTCCCATCGTTTTATTTACGGTAAAGAAAAGGCCGACTGGTGCATCGAACAATTTAAAATTACGTAGCTGCTGTTCAGCCATTTTTTCTTTTTCGCCCTTTTTGATTTCGAGTAAACCGTAGAGTCCCCAGCCATTCTCGCGGCGGCGGTCAATAAAAGGGGATATCCATTTTTCAGGGTAATAGGCAAAAGTCTCTTTATATTGTTCTGCTAGCTCAGGATTTTTTGAAACTTCAATTTGTGCAGCGCAGACACGTTCAACCATTTCATCACGCTTTTTACCTGTGACTACATAGACTTTCCATGGTTGAGTGTTCGTTCCAGAAGGTGCTCGACTTGCGACTCGTAATATATCTTTAATGACTTCTGGCTCAATTGGAGTATTTAAAAAAGCGCGGACAGAATGTCGAGAAGTGATAGCTTCATCAACGAGACGAACTTGTTCCAGATTCATGCGTACTCCTATATCTTTTCTTAAATACTTCATACTTTTTTGAAGCTTAATTTCATGTTTTGAAAGTACTTCATTTATAAGCAAAAAATATTAGAAAAGGGATATCCTTAAAGATATGATGATGTGTTTAGTTTGGATATAATGTCTAATTAACTCTAATGTGGATATGCCACTTTAGATCTAAATAGACAAAAAAGTATGATGTTTTTGACTATAAAAATAAATTTATAGCATCAGTTGGATTAAAAATCACTCAATTGAAAAAAAGGTATAATATGTTTAAAAACAGTACAAAACAGATGATTTTGGATAAAAAATAATCGGAAATAACATAAATTTTTAATGAAAAACATACACAAAATTTTAAATTTCTGCATAATACCGACTTTTTTACGCAGGTATGATTTCTCCATACTCATGTTAGGAAAGAAATGGCTGCATACAAAATCCCTTTACAAAAAGGATTTGAATGTAGAAATGGAGAAATACACGAGGAATAAGGAGCTTTACATGAGTTTACCGCTCATCAACAAGCAGTTCATGAAACAAGGATTGGCGATTACCATTGCAACCATGAAAATGAACGTAACTCACGCAACTACTGAGCCACAAGAAATACAACAGCTTGGTACAGATCTAAATGCACTCTTCTCCAATCAGAGGGAAAAGGGCGCAGATAGCCGCGTCATGGCGATGGCTCGTTACAGTCTTTGAAATTCATATCCATTTTAGACATTCGCTCTCAAGTATATGTAAATATGCTTATTGGCTTAAATCCAGATTTTTATAACTCGATTAATTGATGGGAATCATTAAACGAGCTGATTTAGCGGTGGTCATTTGTTAGTTTCCAAGTTTGTAGCCGAGTCGATGCATTCTGTTCTCCCAAATGGGAATATGTTCAGTGGTGCGATGAATTCATTTTATCTGAAGGGTGCTTTCTCTCATGCGACCTTCAAAGGCTTAGTGCTGGGCATTATGTTGCTTAAACTTGTGACGTTAATTGCTATTCAAGTGACATTAAAAGTTTTTCCTTAAATGTACTGAAGAAGTCCCTATTTTGAGGGGCTTTTTTGTTTATTGCAGTATTTTGGCTTGTGCTATTAGCACATTAGCAAGAACGTAAGCGGACCGAGTATGAATGAACAACTCAATGCCACACTGATGTCGTGGGTACAATTTTTTAATGATCCTTTATGGGATTTTCTGGTTATTTTCTTGCTGGCTGTCGGTATTTTTTATACGGTCTTAACGGGGGCAGTGCAGATCCGCATGTTCTTGCAAAGTATCCGTGTCATGAAAAGCAGCCGTACAGAAGGCGAAGATGAGCATGGACTTACACCTTTCCAAGCTTTTGTAACGGGTCTTGCAAGCCGTGTTGGGGTGGGTAACATTGCAGGTGTGGCAATTGCGATCGCAATTGGTGGCCCTGGCGCTGTGTTCTGGATGTGGGTAACTGCTGTACTTGGTATGAGCTCTGCTTTTATTGAGTCTACACTTGCTCAGCTTTTTAAAGTTCGAGATAACAAGACTAAACAGTTCCGCGGTGGACCAGCTTACTATATTACCCAAGGTTTACGCAGTAAAACCTTTGGTGTGGTTTTCGCACTAGCACTCATTTTTACCTACGGTTTCGTATTCAACTCAGTCCAAATTAATGCGATTGCTAATGCTTCTTCACATGCTTGGGGTTGGGACAAAGCTAATCTTATTGCTCATTTAGGTGGTGTTGATCTAGAAATTTCATGGGTTGGCCTTGCGCTTGTCGTTATGGTTGCATTGGCAATTTTTGGTGGTATTAAACGTATCGCTAAATTTGCAGAGATGTTTGTACCTTTAAAAGCGGGTCTTTATCTAGCCGTTGCTCTATATATCGCATTAAGCAACTATGCAATTTTGCCTGATATTTTAAAGTTGATTGTGACCGAAGCTTTCCATTTTAATGCTGCGGCAGGTGGTTTCTTTGGTGCTGCAGTCTCAATGGCAATGATGCAAGGTATTAAGCGTGGTTTGTTCTCAAACGAAGCGGGTATGGGTTCTGCGCCAAACGCGGCTGCTGCATCTGATGTAAAACATCCTGTAAACCAAGGTTTAGTACAAATGCTTGGTGTATTCGTAGATACATTCATTGTATGTACAAGTACAGCGATCATCATCTTAGTTTCTGGCGTTTACCAAGACGCAGGTTTTGTTGGTGTTGAATTAACACAACGTGCCTTAGAAACTCAAGTTGGACATTGGGGATCTGATTTCCTAGCGGTTCTATTATTCTTATTCTGTTATTCAGCTGTATTAGGTAACTATGCTTATGCAGAAGGTAATGTACAGTTTATTAATAACAACCCGAAAGTCATGTTCATCTTCCGTATTTTCGTATTGGTGATGGTGTACTTCGGTGCAATCGGTAGTGTTCCACTCGTTTGGTCTATGGCTGACTTATTTATGGGTATTATGGCAACCATTAACTTGATTGCGATCTTACTGTTAACGCCAATGGCACGTACTTTGTTAAAAGATTACCGCGAGCAATTGAAACGAGGCATTAAAGAGCCTGAGTTTAAAATTGACAAGTATCCGGAATTGAAGAAAAAAGTTGATTCAGATATCTGGTAAGTTTCAAAAGGCCTCTTATACATAAGGGGCCTTTTTCATATAGGCGATAAATAAAATACTTGAGTCTAAATTTTAAACATGACAAATTAAATAAATTCACTACAGCTTTTCACGAAAGTAGCAACTAAAATTGCAATCCGAACTTAAACCTCATAGTACGAAGATGGGCCATGAAACAGCTTAAATTGTGGGTTCTCGGACTCTCTATGGTGTTGGCGGGATGCCAGACCACCACACACTTGTCTGCTGCTCTAAAACCGCAAACGACAGAAGCGTATGCTCGTCCTGTCGATCAACCTTTTGCAAGAATTAAAAAAATGCAAAAACGTCCTGTTGTTGCGCTTGTATTGGGTAGCGGTGGGGCACGAGGTTATGCTCATATAGGGGTGATTGAAGTTTTAGAACAACATGGTATTCGTCCAGATTTTATTGTAGGTACGAGTGCGGGTAGTATTGTTGGGGCAATTTATGCGAGTGGTAAATCACCTGCTGAACTGCGTGATACTGCCTTAAAAATGAAAGCTGGCGATGTCCGTGATATTAGTATCGGTTTAAAAGGCTTTTTTGATGGCAAAAAAGTAGAGAACTACGTTAACCAGCAAGTAAATAATATGCCACTCGAAAAAATGAAGATTCCAATGTATGTGGTGGCAACTGAACTGAAGCATGGCACTAAGACCGTATTTAACTACGGCAATACGGGGAAAGCCGTGAGAGCCTCTGCTTCGATTCCGAGTATGTTTGTGCCGACTAAAATTGGTAAATCTGAATATGTTGATGGCGGCTTAGTGAGTCCTGTGCCAGTTGAAGTGGCTCGTGATTTAGGGGCTGATGTCATTATTGCAGTTGATATTTTAGCTCAGCCTATTTACACAGAAACATCGAATGTATGGGGACTGTTTAACCAGAATATTAATATCATGCAAGGGCGTTTGGCAGCAGAAGAGTTACAATATGCGGACGTAGTTATTCAGCCAGATTTAAGAGAAAAAGCGCATATTTTTGATGTCAAAGGCCGTGAAGCTACTATGAAATCTGGTATAGATGCAGCTAATGCCAAGCTTTCTGATATTCAGTTTGCTATTGATGAAAAAATAGCTGAACAAAATATGTCTACGGAAGGCTTGAGTGCTCAAAGCCAATAAATAAACGTTAATATTCTGAAAATTAAATAAAAAGCCCACAAAGGGCTTTTTTTATGGAAGTTTAAATCTTTAATTTTTGGAATAAAATTTTTTGTATATTAGAGACATGTTGGATATGCTGAAAACTCTAATGGTTAATATGAAATATTGTTGCCGTTTTTTAAAAATAATTGATTTGTAGTGTATTGAGGCTGACTGGATAAATGATACAGCAACAGGTTAAAAATGGCTTTCCAACATTAGATGATGTTCATGCTGCCGCAGAGCGTTTGGAAGGTTTAGTTGTAAAAACTCCCTTTGTTTTCTCAGAGACCATTTCTAAAACCTTAGGGGCTGAGATGTGGTTGAAATTTGAAAACTTACAATTTACAGCTTCATTTAAAGAGCGGGGTGCTCTAAATAAACTGTTGTGTTTATCTGAGCAAGAAAAGCAACATGGTGTTATTGCAGCTTCGGCAGGCAACCACGCCCAAGGTGTAGCCTATCATGCTCAGCGGACAGGTGTGACTGCGACTATTGTAATGCCGAAATCTACGCCAAACGTTAAGGTACAACGAGTACGTGAGTATGGTGCGCGCGTTATTTTGCATGGGCAGGATTTTTCGGAAGCTGCTGCTGAAATGCACCGTGTTGCGCAAGAAGAATCTTTAACGATTATCCACCCATTTGATGATGCTGAAATTATTGCGGGTCAAGGCACCATTGCACTTGAAATGCTTGCGGCTGTGCCTGATCTGGATATTTTGGTTGTGCCAATTGGTGGTGGTGGTTTAATTTCTGGTATTGCAATTGCTGCTAAAGCGATCAATCCAAAAATCAAAATTATTGGGGTGCAATCAGTTGTATACCCAAGTATGGCAAAACTACTTTGTAATTATCAACATGCGGTTTCAATGGGCTCTACTGTTGCTGAGGGTATTGCGGTAAAAACTCCAGGTGAACTTACGACCCAAGTTGCTAAAGAATATGTTGATGACATTGTCGTTGTCACTGAAGACATGATTGAAGAAGCGATTGCACTATTACTTAATATTGAAAAAACAGTATGTGAAGGAGCAGGGGCAACAGGTATTGCTGCAATTATGTCGCGTCCCGATCTGTTTTTAGGTCATAAATTAGGTGTGGTTCTGTCAGGTGGCAATATTGATACACGTGTTATGGTCTCTGTATTACAACGCCATTTAACCCGTACAGGTCGTATGGTTCGTATTCGTGTTGAATTACCGGACAATCCTGGTGCTTTAGCTCGTTTAACAGCCATTATTGCTGAGCAAGGTGGTAATATTTATGAGTTACGTCATGAACGCTTTGCGGCAACAAGCCGTGCCAAAGAAAGCGCTGTGAGCGTTGATGTCGAATTAAAAAGTGCCTCAGACCTAGATTTGCTTATTCAAGCAATGCAATTAGAAGGCTATATTGTTCGTAAGGAAGAGATTTAATCTCTGATATCACTGTGTTATAAAAGCCGTATATGGCTCTATCGAGAGTCATATACAAGGTAATTTAAATGGATTAAATTGCCAAAAAAGGGATTAATTTACAAAAAAACGATCAAATCCTTCAATGGAACAGGAAAAACTGACAATTCTCTAAACTTTACCCTTCACAATTTTAAGGTTTAGGTTTTAGTATTCCTTTCATTGTAAATTTGAAGAAATATAGGGATATCCACGCTCAATGTTCAAATCATTCTTTCCATCACCAAGGTATTTCTTTATATCTGCGGTCATTTGGATCGCGCTCAATATGGTGCTTTGGTATTCAAGTGGAAACACGTGGGGAACTTTTATAGGGTTTCCTCAAGGCTATCATGATGCTCAACTACCAGTGGGTGTGAGCCGTTTTTGGTCTCCAACTTTCTTATGGTTTTATGTCTGGTTTTTAGTCTCTACTGCGCTTTTTGCTGGTTTCTGGAGGACTATATCGAATAACCCTTGGCAACGTTGGTCTGTGTGGGGCTCGGCGTTTATTTTATTCAATATCTGGTTTAGCGTTCAGGTTAGTGTAGCTGTTAATGCATGGTATGGGCCCTTTTATAATCTCATTCAAAGTATGTTGGATCACGGTGGTGGTGATATTAATAAACTTTATATGGGAACAGTTACATTTCTTTTAATTGCGATGGTCGGTGTGACTTTAGCTGTTATTAATGCTTTTTTTGCTAGTCATTATGTATTCCGCTGGCGTACAGCAATGAATGAATATTACACAGAGCATTGGGAAAAGCTTCGTCATATCGAGGGGGCTTCACAGCGTGTTCAAGAAGATACCATGCGTTTCGCCTCTGTTTTAGAAGACCTCGGAGTAAATTTTGTTAAGGCTATAATGGTTTTAATTGCCTTTTTACCTATTCTTTTTGAACTTTCTAAACAAGTTAAAGTACTACCTATTGTAGGTGAAATTGATCATTCATTGGTCTGGGCTGCAATTGTATGGGCTGTTTTTGGTACTGTTCTATTAATGGTGGTTGGTATTAAATTACCTGGTTTACAGTTTAATAATCAAAAAGTAGAAGCAGCCTATCGTAAAGAACTTGTCTATGGTGAGGATCATGAGGAGCGTGCACAGCCAAAAACATTAAGAGAATTGTTCTCAAGTGTTAGGCTGAATTATTTCCGTTTATATCTGCATTACTCTTATTTTAATTTAGTTAGTATTTGGTATATCCAATTAGATATTTTATATAGTCTAGTTGTTTTATTCCCTTCTATTGCCGCAGGTAAAATGACATTGGGTTTAATTACGCAAATAGGTAATGTTTTTGATAAAGTCCGTGAATCATTCCAATATTTAATTAGTTCATGGAAAACGATTATTGAACTGCTTTCAATTTATAAGCGTTTAAGAATATTTGAGAAAATTTTAGATTAAAAAGTAATCATATCTCTGAAAGATGCCTTGGTTCAAGCCATGGCATCTTTAGAATTATTAAGTATTTAGTAGAATAAAAGATTTAGTAAGTTTCTTCGTTTATTATTTTGATTTATATAAAAATATATTTTTGAAAATATTATATTTTCGCGGTATAAAACTTGCTTCTATATTGGTTTTAATTTTGCCATTCGCTTAATTAATAAAAGTCAATCGCTATTAAGTTATTGTTTTTAATTATTAAATATTTAAATGTGAGGTTGAGTCTTTGAAATCTATTTTACTTAAAAGTGCTCTTACGATTGCACTTATGACTTCTGCTAATTTGGTACGTGCGGAATTAGTAACAAATTCTCAAATCAAAAAAATATCAGGTATAGATCAACAATATATTGATTCCTCTATTAATGAAAAGAACGATTTTTATTCACATGTAAATGGTATTTGGTTAAAAAATACTGAAATCCCAGCTGATAAAGCAAGTTGGGGAGCTTTTAATCAGCTCCGTGAGTTATCAATCAGCCAAGTACATGGAATTGTAGAAGAGCTCTCTGGTCAAAAGTGGGTGGATGGTAGTTTAGAGCAAAAAGTAGCTACTCTATATGCTAGCTTTATGGATGAAAAAAGTATTGAGAAGCAAGGTATTAGTCCTCTAAAAAATGAGATAAATCAAATTGATAAATTGAAAAATAAGAATCAAATTGCAATTTTAATGGCACATTTTGCTCGTATTGATGTCAATAGCCCAATCCGTCTAAGCATTGAACAGGATATGAAACAATCTACTGAAATGGTGGCTGGTTTGGAGCAAAGTGGTTTGGGTCTACCTGACCGTGATTATTATTTGAAAGATGATAAAAAATTTATTGAAACTCGTGCACAGTATTTAAAGTATATTGAAAAAACTTTAACACTTGCTGGAGACTCGCAAGCAGCACAACATGCTCAGGAAATTTTAAAACTTGAAACTCAGTTGGCAAAAATACAATGGAGTAATGTACAAAATCGTAATCTTGCAAAACGCTACAATAAATACAAAATCAAAGATTTATATAAACTAACACCTGTATTTGATTGGCAAGGTTATCTAACAGCAACTGAATTAAAAGGAAAAATTGATACTATTCAGGTAAATCAGCCAGGCTACTTTCAGGGCTTAAATACAATTATTCAAGATACACCCTTAGATATATGGAAAGCTTATTTTAAATTGCATTTGATAAATAATTTTTCTCCATTACTAAATAGCGCTTTTGTAAATAATAAATTTGATTTTTATAACAAGACACTTCGAGATATTACTGAACAAGAAGCGCGTTGGAAGCGTGGTGTACAGCTTGTTGATAAGGTTCTGGGAGATGGTATTGGCAAACTTTATGTTGAAAAATACTTTCCTGCTGAGAAAAAACAACAGATAGAATTATTGGTACAAAATCTGATTCGTGCTTATGACCAAAGCATTACAGAATTGGACTGGATGAGTCCTGCGACGAAAATACAAGCTCGTAAAAAGCTTTCTCACATGTCAATAAAGATCGGGTATCCAAAAAAGTGGCGTGATTATTCTGGTCTGCACATCGCTAAAAATGATTTAGTTGGAAATATAATTCGTGCAAGTGAGTTTAGATACCAATATGAACTTAATAAATTGGGTAAGCCGGTTGATCGTGATGAATGGTATATGAAACCACAAACGGTGAATGCTTATTACAATCCATCATTGAATGAAATTGTATTTCCAGCAGCGATATTACAACCGCCTTTTTTTAATATAAACGCAGATGATGCAGTGAACTATGGTGGTATAGGTGCTGTGATTGGCCATGAAATTAGTCATGGCTTTGATGATCAGGGTAGTCAGTTTGATGAATTGGGCAATATGAGAAACTGGTGGAATGCTGAAGATCATCAGCATTTTAAAGCTAAAACACAAGCGTTGATTGAACAATATAACCGTTATGAACCGATTGCTGGTTATCATGTTAATGGTGAATTAACATTAGGTGAAAACATTGCAGATAACTCTGGGTTAGCAATTGCCTATAAGGCTTACCAAATTGCACTAGGCGGTAAGCCAGCTCCTGTAATTGATGGACAGAATGGGGAGCAACGTTTTTATATGGGATGGGCTCAAGTTTGGCGTGCGAAAACCCGCGAAGCTCAAGCGATTATCTATTTAAAAACAGATCCTCACTCTCCTGATAAAGTACGTGGCAATGGAGCTTTAATGAATCAAAAACCATTTTATGAGGCTTTTAAAATAAACGAAGATGATCAGATGTATTTACCACCAGAGAAGCGGGTAACTATTTGGTGATTAAGAAAACCCGCGAAAGCGGGTTTTCTTATAAGTATTGGATTAGTGCGTTGCATTATAAAAATTAAGGATAGGGCCAACTAAAGACTGCTGCGATTTATCTAAGGTGATTTGAATTTCTTTATAGTTAAAAGTGTCTTCATCATAATATTTAGCAATACCATGCGTTTTATTGTTCACTTGTGGAATTTGATAACTAAAAAAAGCCACTTTCTTAGAAGGGTGAACAATATTGATGAGTTTTTTAGAGTCTTTATAGCCACCAAATTCATTTTCAAGACTTTCTTTTAATAACTCTGGGAAATAGAGCGTTGCATTTGGTAGTCCGCAGCCAACACAAAATGAAGAATCATAGAGTTCTATTGCTTGTTTTTGATCTGTACTCATTATTAGAGCAAAACCAGTCCCATTAGCGCCTGCATTTGCTTGCACATCTTGCCAATTTCTTGGAACGAGCACCAAACCTGTTTCAGGTAATGCAAGAAGCTTGAGTTGTTTTGCATGTTGAGCATCGAGTTTAAAATTAAAATGGCAGCTTTTAGGTGTACAGGTTTCAAAGTCTTTAAGTAAACCATTCTCTGTTGGGCTTTGTGCTGTAACACCATAAAACGGGACTGTAACGCCGTTTAAAAACTTTGCCTCTCCTAGAGCGTAGAATTGATTATCTGCTTTGCGGGTTGCAGCAGAGCTATAAAACTTTGGAAAATGGGGAGTAAAGCTTTTTACTTCTGCATAAACAGTTGAAGTTAGACTGACCAATGCTGTGCATAATAAAAAATTTAGTTTTTTCATTTTTAGAAAGTAATCAATTTAAATCTTATATAAATCTAACATATTCTTTTAAACTAGACGGTAACTCAAAATTTAACGCTATTGTTAACTTCATAATAAAACAGACGTGTAGAGACATGAAAAAATGAAAAATATACTTTCAATTGGTTGTTTGGCAGTAATAAGCTCTTATAGTTTTGCTCAAGAAATCAAAGGTATTTCATTTTCACACCAAGAGTGGGAAATCTCGTGTAGCAATACGGGTACATGTAAAGCCGCAGGCTATCAAAGTGAAGAAAATGGTGATAACCCAGCTTCAATTTTATTAACACGTAAAGCAGGCCCAAAACAACCTGTGCAGATTGAATTTGCTTTGTCAGACTATGAACAAAGCATGCCAGCAAACCAGCTTAAAAATATTCATTTTTATATAAATGGCAAAGATTTAGGCGCTGTGAGTGTAGATGGTACTGAGTTACCACTTATGGGTAAACTGAACAGCTCGCAAGTCAATGCTGTACTACAGCAATCTAAACAGAAGACTGAAATTGTATTTAAAAATGCACAGCATGAATGGAAAATTTCCGATGCTGGAATGACCGCTGTGTTATTAAAAATGGATGATTTTCAGAAGCGTATCGGAACTGTTGGTGCTTTGGTTAAAAAGGGTAATGCCAATGAAACCAAAGTGCTTATGCCTGAGCCAAAACTATTTGTTAAACGTATTAAGACTTCAAACAAACCTTATTTAACTTTACAGCCTAAAAGTAAACAGTACCAAGCAATACACCGTAGTTTGATGGCTGCTAAACCGAATCCGAAAGAAGATGGCTTTTGTGAAGGCGTTTATGGCGGTAATAGCGATAGAGCTGAACCACAGAAAATTGAGCTATATAAACTAACCAATAAGAAAGTTCTGGCGACTACGTTGTGCTGGAGAGGCGCCTATAACGAAGGATATGGCGCTTGGGTGCTAGATGAATCCTTAAATGGTAAGGCCGCGTTTGTGACTGAGTCTGCTTCAGATTTTGATAGCGGTATTATCAGTAGTGCTCAAAAGGGAAGAGGCATTGGAGACTGCTGGGCAAGTGAAGAATGGGTGTGGGATGGCAAGAGTTTTGTACACACTAAGGATATGTGGACAGGTATGTGTAAAGGCTTGGCAGCAGGTGGAGTGTGGGAGCTTGATCGCATTGAATCAGTCGTAAAGTAAATATTTTGCGGTTACAGAGTCATAACAGGTAACTTTAGTGACCCTGTGATAAAAAGAACAGATTGTTTATTGGAGTTAGACCTATGTCACGTCATCTTTATGCTATTGCTCGCCGTAAGTTTTCACATCTGAGCCGTTCAATATGTGTGGCGGCGGCTGTACTGGGCACAACACAAATTGCAATGGCGGGGCCAACGGGCGATCAGCTTAGTGATTGTCTTGTTAAAGCAACAACAGCTTCAGATAAAACCACGGTGCTTCAATGGACGTTTACAGCTTTAGCGGCTCATCCCGATTTAAAAGCATTTAGTAATGTAACACCTGAGCAAAAAGACCAGTTAGACCAAAAACTGGCTCAGGTTTTACAACGTGTGATTGTGGAGCAATGTTCTGCTCAAACTAAAGCTGTGATTAAGGCAGAAGGTGTCAAGGCAGTTGGAGAAGCTTTCCAACAGTTAGGTCAAAGTGCGGGTGAAGATATTGTTAAAGACCCAGCCGTTAAACAACAGTTGCAGGGCACATTGCGCTATATCGATTTAAATAAATTGGTGACAACGTTTTTAACGCCAGAGATTTGGAATAAGCTGGGAATTACAAGATAAAAAATCTAGTTTTCTACCTTAGTAATAAAGCCTGCTATTAAATAGCAGGCTTTATTTTAATTGGAATGAATAGAGCTATTTAGATCGTAATTTTAGCGCCTAATACTTTTACAAATTGAGCTAACCAAGCTGGATGTGCAGGCCAAGCTGGTGCAGTTACTAAATGGCCATCTGTAACAGCATCAGTTACAGCAAGGTCTGCGTATTGCCCACCTGCGAGTTTTACTTCGGCAGCACATGCTGGATAAGCAGAACAGAGGTGGCCTTTTAAAATGTCTGCTGCAGCGAGTAACTGAGCACCGTGACATACAGCTGCAATTGGTTTTTTCACTCTATCAAATTCACGTACAATTTCGACAACACGTTCATTCATGCGTAAATACTCTGGTGCACGACCACCCGGAATAACTAGACCTACATAATCTTCGGTATTAACGGCATTAAAATCATAGTTAATCGCGAAGTTGTGGCCACGTTTTTCACTATAAGTTTGCTCACCTTCAAAGTCATGAATTGCAGTCGCAATATGGTCGCCGTTCTTTTTATTCGGGCAAACAGCATGTACTGTATAACCTAAACCAGTTAAGAACTGAAAAGGAACCATAGTTTCATAGTCTTCGGCATAGTCACCGACCAACATTAAAATCTTTTTAGACATGATTTATCCCTCTTTTTAAAATATAAGTGATTTCAATTCTTAATTTAAATTAGCACAGTCACTGAGTAATTCTTTAGAAAAAAGCGCATTCTTTAGTCGAAGGGTGATTCATAGGTGATATAAAAAAGCCTCGATAAATCGAGGCTTTTTTATTGAGTTAGCTAATGAAATTAGCCAATCAATTTTGTCCAAAGATGTGATTCAGGCTGAAGGGGTTAAGGGTGTTAGAATGATTTTCAGTAGTTAGGCTGAAGTACTGATGGAGATATTGTTACAGACCCCGCAGTTAAACAGCAGTTGCAGGGCACATTGCGCTATATCGAGTTAAATAAATTGTTGACGACGTTTTTGACGCCTGAGATTTGGAATAAGTTGGGTATATTAAGAGGACAGTGATAGTAAAAAAGCAGAGACTATTGATCTGTAAGATTTAACAGTCTAAGTATTTTTTAGATAGATTTTACCTATGATTAGAACTGTTGAATAATGTATTTCGACTATAAAATGTGATAGCTAAACTGTCTTTCTTTTTGATTGTTTTTTAATTATTTTACTGCGGGTATAATTTCAACTACCTATTTAATTTACCATGGAATTCAATCTTTGTTTATAGCTCATTAAAAAGGTAGATCAATATCAGAAAATAACTCTTCACTTGTATCAGTTGGTCTTGTTTCATATTCAATTTTTTTTAATTTGCGTTGGACTTGACCAATTAACTTATAATTACCATCTAGAAACACTTGAACAGCACTTAACGCAGCTTTTTGTAAAGTATATTCAGAGCCATCGGGAAAAAAACGTCTAAATGTAGAAGCTGAATCTTCATCATCAATATCAATTTCACAAATTTTTTTAAAAGCTATAAGAGCTTCTTCTAAAATTTGGGGGTTATCGCATTTTATTTCTGCAAATACATCTCTATCATCATCATATAAATATATTTCAGCATCTGAAATTCGAGGGTTGAGTTGATTATTCGGGGAGGTCGTATTACTCAATTTTGCAGCATACAAAGGCTCCCACCAAGCATTCCAATTTATGTTGTGTGCATCTAAGTCAAAATTATAAACATTAATTAGTTCTTTAATAACTGGTTCAATACAAAGTATGCTCATAAAACCAGATTCTGTAGATTCTCCATTCATAATTAAACTTTCCGTAACGATTCCTATAACTTGCCCACTTTTTGCTAAGACAGGGCCTCCACTGAATCCACCTCTAGCTATAGCAGATACAATAAGATGTGGATGTTGTGAATGATGAACGTCAATAACAGCATTTACTCTAGCTTTTGAAGTAATTTGTATTGGAGCTATAGTGAACGGAATTGGTGGATATCCTATTATCAACACTTCATCTAAGATGTAGGTGTTATCATTAATGCGATAACTAGTCATTTCATCTAAATTAAGTGCTGGTAAGTCAACTCCTAATAAATCGACTTTTAATAAGGCTATATCTAGTTCTTTATCATTGGGGAAATGTGGTCCATCAATTATTTTAAAATAATATGGATTGCGAGTAGTTTCGGATAACTCCTCAAATTTACCTTCCTGATAATTTTCGATAATGCGCTTTGTTGTGGCTATTTCTTTTATCTCTTTTCCTTCTACAACATGTCTTGCAGTGACGAAGATACCCTCTCCAACATGAAAAGCAGTCCCGATCCCTTCTTTTTCTGTTTTGTCATCTATAACTGCTATAAATGCAATTGCACTTGAAGACTCTATATATAATTTTTTGAAATTTATTTCTTCTTTGCTCAATTTTAAATCCTGTGGCTATATAAAAAACCCCACACTAGGTAGGGTTTTATCGCATAAAGGAATTTAATTAGTCAATCGTCAACCAATTAACTTTTTCATTAATTCATTTACTTGAGCAGGGTTTGCTTTACCCTTAGAAGCTTTCATGACTTGACCAACAAGACCGTTAAAGGCTTTCTCTTTACCAGACTTGTACTCTTCAACCATTTTTTCATTGGCTGCAAGTACCTCTTTAATGATTGCTTCAATTGCACCAGTGTCGGTTTCTTGCTTTAAGCCTTTTTCCGCAATAATGTCGTCGGCAGATTTACCTTCCGATTCCCACATAAAGCCAAAGACTTGTTTAGCAATCTTACCGCTAATGGTGTTGTCAACAATACGAGCAATCATACCGCCAAGCTGTTCAGCAGAAACAGGTGAGTCAGCCAAATCTAGGCCTGCTTTGTTTAAAGCACCTGAGAATTCGCCCATTACCCAGTTTGCAGACACTTTACCTTGCTTCGCACCGCCAGCAGCAGCCACAACAGCTTCATAAAAGTCTGCCATTTCGCGTGAGAGCGTAAGTACATGTGCATCGTACTCAGTTACACCAAAGTCTGCGATAAAGCGTGCACGACGTGCGGCAGGAAGCTCTGGAAGTGCAGCGCGAGCAGCTTCGATTTGCTCATCTGCAATAATCACTGGTAACAAATCTGGATCTGGGAAGTAGCGGTAATCGTTCGCTTCTTCTTTAGAACGCATTGAACGCGTTTCCATTTTGTTTGGATCGAACAAACGAGTTTCTTGGTCGATACTTCCGCCGTATTCCAAAATTTCCATTTGGCGTTCAATTTCAACATTGATCGCTTGCTCAATGAAACGGAATGAATTGAGGTTTTTAAGTTCACAGCGCGTACCAAAAGGTTGGCCCGGACGACGTAAAGATACGTTACAGTCCGCACGGAATGAACCTTCTGCCATGTTACCGTCAGAAATACCTAACCAACGTACTAATGTGTGAATCGCTTTAATGTAAGCAACAGCTTCTTCAACTGAACGCATGTCTGGTTCAGAAACGATTTCAAGTAAAGGTGTACCAGCACGGTTTAAGTCAATGCCAGACATACCTTCAAATTGGTCGTGTACGGATTTACCAGCATCTTCTTCAAGGTGAGCACGAGTTACGCCAATGCGTTTAGTCGTACCATCTTCAAGCTGAATGTCGATGTGCCCTAAGCCCACAATTGGGTTATCCATTTGGCTAATTTGGTAGCCTTTTGGCGAGTCAGGGTAGAAGTAGTTTTTACGTGCAAATACTGATGCTTGGTCGATGTAAGCATCAATTCCAAGACCGAAGCGAATTGCAAGATCAACCACTTTTTCATTCAAAACTGGAAGTACACCCGGCATTGCCAAGTCCACAAGGCTCGCTTGCGTGTTTGGGTCTTGACCAAATTCAGTCGATGAACCAGAGAAAATTTTAGAATTGGTTGCAAGCTGAGTGTGAATCTCGATACCAATAACGACTTCCCAACCGTCAATCAATTTCAACTTTTGAGCTTCAGCCATTATGCGTTCTCCTCAGCAATTGCCGCACGTTGAGTATGGAAATCGGTGTTTTGTTGGTATTGATGAACGATCGACAATAATTGTGATTCTGACCAATAGTTACCAATCAACTGTAAGCCTACAGGTAAGCTGTCTTTATCAAAACCAACAGGAGCATTAATCGCTGGTAAGCCTGCCAAGTTCACTGCAAGTGTATAAATATCGCCTAAATACATTTCTGTTGGGCTTAAGTTCGCACCAATTTTATATGCAGTTGTTGGAGCAGCAGGAGCCGCAATCACATCTACATTTTCAAATGCTTTTAAGAAGTCTTGTTGAATTAAACGACGTACTTTTTGTGCTTTCACATAGTAAGCATCGTAATAACCCGCAGAAAGCGCATAAGTACCAATGAGAATACGACGTTGAACTTCTGGACCAAAACCTTCTGAACGAGAGCGTTTGTAAAGATCCATCAAATCAGCAGGGTTTTCACAGCGATAGCCATAGCGAACACCGTCATAACGAGACAGGTTAGAAGACGCTTCTGCTGGCGCGATGAGGTAATACGTTGGTACGTAAGCTTCAGTCATGTTGAGATCGATCTCAACAAGTGTTGCACCCATTTCTTCAAGTTTTTTCAATGATTCTTCAACACGAGCTTTTACGTCTGCATCTAAACCTGCAACGTTAAAGTACTGTTTAGGAATACCAATGCGTAGACCTTTTACAGATGTGTTGTTTAAGTTTGCAACGTAGTCATCAACTTCTTTTTTAACCGAAGTCGAGTCTTTTGCATCGTGACCTGCAATTACATTCATTAAGTAAGCACAGTCTTCAGCAGAGCGTGCCATTGGCCCCGCTTGGTCTAAAGATGATGCATAAGCAATGATCCCGAAACGAGATACACGACCATAGGTTGGTTTTAAGCCCGTTAAGCCACAGAATGACGCAGGTTGGCGAATTGAGCCGCCTGTATCAGTACCTGTAGCAAAAGGAGCTAGATCAGCCGCTACAGCCGCAGCAGAACCACCTGATGAACCACCAGGAACGTGGTCGAGTGCCCATGGGTTGCTCGTTGCCCCAACATATGAGCTTTCAGAAGTTGAACCCATTGCAAACTCGTCCATGTTCACTTTACCTAAAGTGACAAGACCAGCTGCTTTTGTTTTTTCAACAACAGTTGCATCGTAAGGAGAGATGAAGTTGTCTAGTATTTTTGAACCAGCAGTAGTTTTAATACCTTTGGTACAGAAAATGTCTTTATGCGCAAGAGGAATACCCGTTAAAGCGGTTGCATTACCCGCTTTTAATGCAGCATCGGCAGCGTCGGCTTCGGCAAGAGCTTGTTCAGGCGTAACCGTCACGTAACTTTTTACCAGTGGGTCAATTTTAGCAATACGTTTTAAATAGTGTTCAGTCAGTTCGCGAGATGAAAACTTCGCTTGGCTTAAGCCCTCAGCAAGTTCACGAATTGATAAGCGATGTAAATCAGTCATGAGTAAAATTTCTTTACATTCAAAATAGGGAAGATGGGTTAATTGAGTAAAAGTTATTCAATCACGCGAGGAACAAGATACAAACCATCTTGAGTTGCTGGTGCAACTGCTTGGTATTCATCTCGATGATTGCTTTCAGTTACCACATCAGCACGTAAAGGTTGAGGATTGTCAAAAGGACTTTTCAAAGGTTCTACGCCTTCCGTATCAATGCCTTTTAAGGTTTCCATCATGCCTAAAATTTTATTTAGACTTTGAGCATATTCAGCAGATTGCGTATCATTGAGCGACAATCGAGCAAGATTGGCGATTGCTGAAACTGTTTGTGCATTTAAATCTGCTGAATGCTGTGCATCCGATGTAGACATAACATCACCTAATCAGTATTAAAAATTTTCAAAATATCGTGCGTTATAATAAGCGATTGACTTGTTCAAATCATCACATTTAGTTTAAAGTTGCCACCTTGCATCCACATGAAAGTTTAACTGAGAACGAACCGTGATTCTAAAACGACTAATTGGCTTGTTTTCGCCGGATCTAGCCATTGATTTAGGTACAGCAAATACACTTATTTATGCACCAGGCCGCGGCATTATATTAAATGAACCAACAGTTGTGGCAATTCGTCACAGTGGTTCACAAAAAATTGTTGCTGCTGTAGGTCTAGATGCTAAGCAAATGCTGGGCCGTACGCCTGCGAATATTTCTGCAATTCGTCCAATGAAAGACGGTGTAATTGCGGATTTTGAAGTGACTGAAACCATGTTGAATCAGTTTATTGGTAAAGTTCACGAAAAACGTTTGTTCCCACCTGCACCTCGTGTAGTTGTATGTGTACCATGTAAATCAACTTTGGTCGAGCGTCGTGCGATTCGCGAAGCAGTATTTAATGCTGGTGCCCGTGATGTTCGTTTGATTGAAGAGCCTATGGCAGCAGCAATTGGCGCAGGTATGCCAGTTGAACAAGCATGTGGTTCTATGGTTGTGGATGTTGGTGGCGGTACAACAGAAATTGCAATTATTTCATTGCAAGGTTGTGTCTATGCTGACTCTTTACGCATCGGCGGCGATGTTTTTGATGAGCAAATCATCAATTATGTTCGTAAAGCTCACGGTTGTGTGATTGGTGAAACCACTGCTGAAATTATTAAAAAAGAAGTAGGTATGGCTGTTTCTGATGGTACAACATTAGAAATCGAAGTACGTGGCCGTAACCTTGCAGAAGGTGTGCCTCGTGCAATTACCGTAACTTCTGACGAAATTACTCAAGCCATTTCTGATCCATTACAAAGCATTGTAAGCGCTGTGAAATCTGCTCTTGAGCAAACTCCTCCTGAACTTTCTTCTGATATTGCTGAGCGCGGTATTGTGTTGACAGGTGGTGGTGCGCTACTTCGTAACCTTGACAAGTTATTGGCTCAAGAAACTGGTTTACCAGTTGTTGTTGCTGAAGATCCTCTTACTTGCGTAACCCGTGGTGGTGGTAAAGTATTAGAATTCTTCGACAACCCGAACCATGACATGCTTTTCGTCGGTTAAGTTTAAGGATTAGGCGGTGCAACCGAATATTTTTTCAAGACAGCCGCCATCTTTCCGCTCGTTCATTATTGCGGTCATTACATGCTTGGTTGTGCTGTTCTTTGATTGGCGCATGCCTTATGTAATTCAGCCAGCAAGGGATGTCTTGTACGCTGCATATAACCCAATTTATGCATTGGCCAGTTATCCAGTACTGTCGAGAGAATGGCTGAATCAACAAACAAAATCTGAAGCACAACTGCGTCGTGAAAATACAGCGATGCAGGCTGAGCTTTTACAAGCTCAAGTCCGCTTACAGAAGCTTTCTGAACTGTCAGCTGAAAATACCCGTTTACGAGGCCTTCTTGATACACCGTTAATTATTGATGGTCGTATGGAAATTGCCGAAGTGATTGGGACAGATGCAGACCCATTACGCCATATCATCATTATTAACCGAGGCTCTACGGACCATCTAAAGGTCGGTCAAACGGTTCTGGATGATAAGGGGATTATGGGGCAGATTATTAATGTATACCCTCATAGTTCACGTGTGATGTTGTTATCAGATAAAGAACATTCACTGTCGGTACGTCTTGAGCGTACTGGAATGCGGGCGATTGTTTCTGGTACAGGTGATTTGGGCCGTTTAAAAATGGAATATGTCCCGACCAGTGCGAATATTCAGGTGGGTGATAAAGTGTTTAGCTCAGGCTTGGGTGAACATTTCCCAGCAGGTTACGCAGTGGGTACAGTGGCCAAAATAAAACGCCATAATTCAGGTGAGTTTGCTGAAATTGATGTAACTCCATCAGCACAATTAGCAACAGGCCATCATGTAGTTGTACTTTTCTCTGAATCATTAGCGAAGGAGCAGCCGTATGCCGATCGCTAAACTTAAACGAGAAAAGCGTAAAGACCCATTATGGGGAATTATTCTCTCCGTTATTGTGGGTTCTGTACTCATGGTTTATCCGCTATCTTATGATATTTCAGGATGGCGGCCACTGTTCATGTTAATGATCATGCTATTTTGGGTAGTATGTCAGCCAACATGGTGTGGGGTCTGGTTTGCATTTGGGATGGGGATTTTTACAGACTTACTGCTTGATGCGCCTTTAGGGCTCAATGCCTTAAGTTTTGTAATTGTGACTTTTCTTACCCGTTTTTTAATTCGGGAACGCCGTATTTTAACTTTTGTTAATTTATGGACGATAGCAACGCTGGTCATTATTGCCCATTTAGCATTTATGTGGGTAACACAGACGATGGGTGGAATTCATTTTTCGATTGCTAGACATTGGCAACCTTTGATGACAAGTATCATCACGTGGCCGGTCGTCTATTATTGTTTGGCAAAATGGCGCATATAGTTTTAGCATCTAGCTCTCCTCGTCGGAAGGAGTTGTTACAACAGCTAGGCTTAGATTTTGAAATCTATAGTCCTGACATTGATGAGTCTGTTCATGAAAATGAGCTGGTTCATCATTATGTTGAACGGTTGGCTAGAGAAAAAGCTCAGACTGTATTGAAGCTTTTACCAGAAGCAATTGTTATTGCTGCCGATACAAGTCTGGGACTTGATGGTCAAATTATTGGTAAGCCTGAATCGAAAAATCATGCCTTTGAAATCTGGAAACAATTATCTGGACGTTGGCATGATGTGTTTTCTGGACTGTGCGTTGCGACTCAACAACAGATGTTAAGTCAGGTAGTGCAAACACAAGTTGAGTTTCAGCACCTGACTACACAGGATATGGAAGATTATTGGACCACGGGTGAGCCTGTTGGAAAAGCGGGTGGATATGCAATTCAAGGAATTGCCTCGCAATATATTCCCCAAATTCAAGGAAGTTATAGTAATGTGGTAGGACTTCCTTTATACGAATTTGCACAGTTATTCAAAAGAGTAAAGACATAAGGGGTTGTTATCATTCTTCATTGAATAGCATTGTCGATGAACACTAGACAACGTTAAAGTTAACAGCTTCTCTGACTCTTTAATAAAAATTTTATAATGCTTTGAGTTTATGTATGTCAGAAGAACTACTTATTAATGTCACGCCTATGGAGTGTCGGGGGGCATTAATCGAAAATGGAACTGTTAATGAACTGTATATCGAGCGTACAGTTAAACGCGGTCTAGTCGGCAATATCTACAAGGGTAAAGTTGTACGAGTGCTTCCGGGCATGCAAGCTGCCTTTGTTGATATTGGTTTATCTCGAACAGCCTTTTTACATATCAATGATATGGTTTGGCCTCGTTCACAGCCTACCCCGAATGTCTTTGAGCTATTACATCCTGGGCAAACCCTTACTGTCCAAGTAATGAAAGATATGTTGGGCACAAAAGGCGCACGTCTAAGTACAGATCTTTCAATCCCTTCTCGCTATTTGGTTTTAATGCCATATGGCAATCATATTGGTGTTTCGCAGCGTATTGAGTCTGAAGAAGAGCGAGATCGTCTGCGTAATATTATTGAAGGTATTCAATCTGAGCATAATTTACCCGGTAGCGTGATTGTCCGTACAGCTGCAGAAGGTGTGGATGAGGCAGAAATTGCTCAGGACATGTGCTATCTGAGCAAATTGTGGGAGTACATTCAGCGTAAGCAGACTGACGTTGCTGTTCCTTCTTTAATTTTTGAAGAACTTCCATTACCTCAACGTATTATTCGTGACTTAGCAAGCGAAGAAACTGCAAAGATTTATGTAGATTCGCGAGAGATTCACGCAAAACTGCTTGAGTTTGTAGATGAGTTTGTCCCGAATATGAAGAGTCGTCTCATCCATTATCCGGGAGAGCGACCACTATTTGATCTTTATAATGTTGAAGAAGATATTCAAAAAGCCTTACAAACTCGCGTAGCTTTGAAGTCAGGCGGTTATCTAATGATCGACCAGACTGAAGCCATGACAACGATTGACGTTAATACAGGTTCATATGTAGGCGGTCGTAGTCTTGAAGACACGGTTTTTAAAACCAATATGGAGGCTACTCAGGTTATCGCGCGTCAACTTAGACTGCGTAATTTGGGGGGGATTCTCATTATTGATTTTATTGACATGCAAGAAGCAACTCACCGTGAAGAGGTGATGCGTCAGTTTGAGAAAATGCTTGAGCGAGATCACGCGAAGACCAAAATTACTCAAGTGTCAGAACTTGGTCTGGTCGAAATGACGCGTAAACGAACTCGTGAATCATTAGAACACTTGTTATGTGAATCATGTCCAACATGCCAAGGGCGGGGTTTTGTCAAAACAGCGGAGACAGTGTGTTACGAAATATTTCGTGAGATATTACGATATACCCGCGCGTTTGAGTCAACGAGTGGCTTTACTGTTGTTGCCCATCCTTCTGTGATTGACCGATTATTAACAGCAGAAGCACCAGCAGTAGCCGATTTAGAGCATTTTATTAACCGTGTTATTAAATTTCAGGTCGAAAATTTATATACGCAAGAGCAATACGATATCATTTTAAGTTAAAGTTGTAACAAGATATCGCTTAATCCTTGTTACAACTGAAATTTTACTTTCATTCATGAATTTTAAATACTACTTACATACAGTAGCCCTAGACGTTCTCCCTATTAAACGTCTTAGCAAACAATAAGAGGTATAACCCATGAATGTAAGTGAAAACTTAATTAGCAACGGTCTTAAACATGTTTTAGAAAGCACGCCAGTAAATAGCTGCTATATGTTGAATGACCAAGGTAAAGAAGTACCGATTACAACTGCAATGATTCGTTCAGTATGTCATCAGTTGCTTAACCAGTGCCGCACAATCAAAAAATAAGGGGCCAATTCAAAGCCCCTTAATTTTCTAACTTGCTGAATGGTGTTTCAGCTGTTTCTCTGCAATAATTTCTTCAAAACGTTGAATCTCATCTTCTAAATGAGTCAAAAGGTTTTGCATTTTCGGCAAAGCATTTCGACAAGCTGTTAATCCAACTTCAAGCTTATCTAAATAACTGGTCATGGTAATGTTTAGAGCTTGTCCATCCATGACAATTGAAGCAGGGTAGAGCGCATCTAATTTCGCGCCATTCCAATAAAGCGGCTCACGTGGTCCTGGTACATTGGAAATCACTAAATTGAACGCCTGACGCTTAGGAAGCATTCCTGACATGATGTTTAATCCTGCCGGACCATAAACAACTGCACTATAGTTTAAAATTTCATTCGCAGTCATACGGCTAAAGCGTTGCTTTGAATTCTGCATGCTACGGCGAATGATTTCTAGACGTTCTAACGGTTGATCTTTGTGCGTCCCTAGATTTGCCAAAATCATGGTAATTCGATTACTCATGTCAGAAACATCTGTACGTAATGAAGCTGGAACCATGGCAATAAGTGGCTTTTTAGGTAAGCTGTTTTGGCTAATCAAATATTCACGTAAAGCGCCTGAACATACAGCTAGGACAACATCATTAATCGTCACGCCTAATGCTTTTGATATTTTTCTAAGGCGGCTTAATTCAAATGATTGGGCCGCAAAACGACGTGAAGCACTGACTCTTTGGTTCAAAATAGAAACTGGTGCCTGAAAAGTAGAAACATAATCAGGATTTTTACCCATTTCTTTAAATATAGTCTGAGATAGCTCGTGCATGACTTTTGGAGCTATGTCGAGTTGAGATTTAATACCGCCTAAAATACTCTTAATTTTACTAGTACTTGGAGTTGGTACTTTTAGACGCTTAGCTCTTTTGCTCTCAACACACCATAAAGGAACAACATGTTTCTCTTCTGGTGTTTTTGATAGAGATTTCTCGATCAAACGCATACCCGCAACACCATCTACCATGGCATGATGGATTTTAAAATACATGGCAAAACGATTGCCTTCGATTCCTTCAATAATGTCACAAGTCCAAAGTGGCTTTGCACGATCAATTAGTGAACTATGCTGCTGTGAAATATAAACCAGTAGTTCACGAATACGGCCCGGGTGAGGCAAAGCAATGTGGCGAAAGTGATGATCGATATCGAACTCTTCATCTTCATCCCAAAATAGACCACTTAAACGGTTATTGAAGGGCGGAATAGGAATGCTCTTTGAGCGTTTAATATCTTCTACTAAATCATGTACAAAGGTTTCTGGTGCATTTTCAGGAATTTCAAATAAAAATAATCCACCGACATGCATGGGTTGCTGTCTTTTTTCAAGTGACAGAAAAATGAAATCAATTGGGTGTAATGGACGCATAAATCATTGTGCCTCATGCATTTTTCTAAGAAGCCCTTATATGAGCTCATATTAGAATTATAGAACCGTAAAATTAAGTATATAGCGTTTAGAGTAGAGAAAATATGACTTTGTGTACGGAACATGACATAAAAAAAACCACTGATTTGCCAGTGGTTTTTTGATATCCAATTACTTTTTCATATTACCAGCGTGTAAGCCACACTCTTTTTGAGTGGCTTCTTCCCACCACCAGCGTCCTTCACGCTCATGTTGATTTGGTAATACAGGTCGCGTACATGGTTCACAGCCAATAGAAACAAAACCGCGCTCATGAAGAGGGTTATATGGAATTTCCATCATACGGATGTAGCTCCATACCTCAGCACTTGTCCAGTTCGCTAGAGGATTATATTTAATAAGTTGCTTACCTGGACCCGAGAAACCTGCATCAGCTTGTACTACCGGAATTTCTGTACGTGTACCAGGACTTTGATCTTTGCGTTGACCCGTAATCCAGCCATCTAAAGTCGCAAGTTTTTTACGCAAAGGCTGAACTTTTCGAATACCGCAACATTCTTGATGCCCATCTGTAAAAAAGCTGAATAAACCTTTTTCGTTTACCATGTTTTGAACAGCTTCAGATTCAGGGAAACAAATTTCGATATTGATATTGTAGTGTTTACGGACAGTTTCAATAAATTGATAAGTTTCGGCATGCAGGCGGCCCGTATCGAGACTAAATACACGGAAAGGTTTGCCTAAGCGTGAAGCAATATCAATTAACACAACATCTTCTGCTCCCGAAAATGAAATTGCAATTTCACCTTGTTGGCTTAAGGCAAGTTCTAAAATTTCTCGAGGGCTTTTGGTTGCATATTCAGCAGCAAGAGCATCTACGATATCAATAGTCGGAATAACGGTCATGTGTGTTCCTGGCAAAAGGCTTGGGCGCATTGAGTTATGAAAAATATTCTAAAGGATAGTTGATAAAGTGCTTAGCACTTTAATTTCGATCCTTATGAATAAAATTGATTTGATCAATAACAACGCAAAACTGAAAATCTTAATGGTATGATACAGCAATTTTTAACCAACGTTGGAAGCATTCATGGAAATCGTATGCCTAGATCTTGAAGGGGTTTTAGTTCCTGAAATCTGGATCAATTTCGCTAAAAAAACAGGGATTAAAGAACTCGAAGCAACAACTCGTGATATTCCGGATTATGATGTTTTAATGACTCAGCGCCTTAATATCTTAAAACAACACGGTTTAGGCTTAAATGACATTCAAGAAGTTATTGCTGAGATGGGGCCATTACCAGGTGCAAAAGAGTTTGTTGAATGGGTGAGTACGCATTTCCAACTCGTGATCTTATCAGATACCTTCTATGAATTTGCGCATCCTTTAATGAAGCAATTAGGGTGGCCAACGATTTTCTGTCATAAGTTAGAGACAGATGAAGAAGGCATGATTACCGCTTATAAACTACGTCAACCAGATCAAAAACGTGAGTCTGTTAAAGCACTGCATGGCTTGAATTTCCGTGTAATCGCTGCAGGTGATTCGTATAACGATACAACCATGCTTGGTGAAGCGGACCATGGTTTCTTGTTTGATGCACCAGAAAATGTGATTGCTGAGTTTCCTCAGTTTCCAGCTATTCACGGATATGATGCATTAAAAGAAGCAATCCGTTCAGTTTCACAGCGTACAATCCCAGCTTAAGAATAAATAATAAAAAAGGCGCTTTAAGCGCCTTTTTTATATAAATCAGTTTTAAAACTTAGAATTTATAACCAAGTTTTAAACCATAAGCGATGGCATTGTTGTCAGAGAAGTCTGCAACATATTGATCACTACCAGCTTGTGCGCCAGTTTGAGCTTTAGCATCACCCAACCAGAAATATTTTACGCCGCCAGCAATAAACGTTTGTGGGGTAGGGCTGTATTGAACACCTAAACCTACGTTCCAGTAACCTTCAGTTGGACCTAAAGTAGTTACAGGGTTACCTGCACCAGAGTCCCAACCTACAGAAACGTTACCAGCCCATTTATCATTAAGTTTACGGCCCACACCAGCGTTCACAGACCATTGGTCATCAGAATATTCAACTAAGTTAAAGCCGTTCGGACGCCCAATAAGTCCACCTACAGCTTCTGATACTTTGCCAAATTTATACGGACGAATCGCGAAATCTTTCCAATTCACCCAGCGTACATTCGCAAATGCGACTGTATTTGCCATAATCCCTGTCTGGAAATCAAGGTTTACAGACTGAGGTGTAGTAATTTTAGTTTGACCTTCTACTTGGTTCGCAGCAATAGCTTTACCAATTGTCTGTTGGATCGCTCCTGCTTGAGCGGGAGTTAACTGACCAGCAGCAACTAATTGCCCAATAGTTGATCCAAGCATCCCAGCATTTGCCGTGATTGAGTCTGCAAGTGCGATAGTTTCATCTGCATTAATTTTATGATCAATTTCTGAACGATATGTAATAGACGCTTTAAGTGCAATTTCTGGAATCTGGAAAGCGGCCCCTGCTAACCAACCAGCTGCTCCATCTTCAGGAATAGAAGCGTCATAGCCATTATATAAACTATATGCAGAACCTCTTAAATGAACATTTCCTTTAATCGTTTGGTATACACCACCACCATAAAAGTTAAAGTTTTCAGTAGGCTGGAAACCAAAAATCATTGAAATATTTTGGCTATCAACTTCAACAGAAGTTCCACCTTGAGTTCCGCCTAAAGCACCTGTTGTAATTGGTAAACTACCAAGGATTGGATCTGAAGGGCTTGCTACGAAAGCATTATTTCCAGAATATTGTGCATCAGCTCCAAATGGTTGATCGTAAAGTAAACCAAAAGAAAATTTATCAGTAAGTTGTAGTTTTAATGCAGCACTTGGGAAGTAGTAATCATCTCCCATATCGCCAATGTTCCGACGCGTTGCAGTTGTGCCTGCTTCTTTACCCGCTACATCTGGATCTAAAACAGAAATACCTGCTTCAAAGTAGTTACCAGGCTGCAAAAATGCAGAGATAGATTGTCCAGAGCGATCCAATGCTGCTGCAAAAACCCCAGTTGCAGGCAGCGTTGCTAAAATCATTGCAGTGCTCAGATGTTTTAATTTCATTTTAATCTTTCCTTGAACTTCAAGACATTTTTTTAAAAGTAACAGAGTTAAACCGTTTAAACTGTGTTGCCTTCAAAGCTCCTAATTACAAGTAATAGAAGCTTTGATAACTCCATGTAACAAAAATAGCATAATTACAATAAGAGTAAATCTGTTATATGAACTGGGCAGTACTCATTTTTTATACAAATAGTGTCAATAATGGATGAAATATGAAGGAGTATTTGTATTGTTAAATTAATTTAATTAATTGATATTTATATTTTTTATCTATTAGTGGTGGCCTTTATTTTTATGACATTTTTATCACAAATCCAAGAAAAATGGTCAAAGATTTTTTTGTAAAAATATGAATTAAGTGATTATGAAATGAGTATTGGTTGTCATTTTTAGTTGATAAGTCCAGTTTTTCTACATCTGTATATTATTGATTAAGTTTTATATTATTCATTTTATGAAAAAGTTTACCTTAATTTTTTTACCATTTGATCTATTTTTTGAGCGAATTTGGATTCTATATTTGAAAGTTATGTGTAATAAAAAACCGAAAATAATGATCTAAATTCGGTTATTTAACTTTCATAGCTAAAACATAGCATTAGAGTGGATATAGTTTTTCATCAAATTGCTCAAGTTTGGGAAATTTTAATGACTCTAGCTGGTCAAGATGAGTAAGGTAGATTACATAGTCTTCAAGAAGGGTCTGTCGTGCTTCTTGGCTAATATACGGTACATGGTAAGCAATGAATGGAGGTAAGACTTCAAAACCAGCATATGCCAAAGTACCACGTTGAATCGGCGATAAATAATTTTCGATTGGTCCGTGAATTGAGTTTTCTCCAAACATGTGTGTTCTACCACCGAGTGTTAAACACAACATCGCTTTTTTACCTGTCATGCCACCATGGTTGTAAAACCGCTTACCCCCATAAAAAAGCCCAGATACAAACACACGATCAATCCAGCCTTTTAAAATTGCTGGCACAGATGTCCAATAAAGTGGGAAATTTAAAATGACGAGATCAGCTTTTTTTACCTTTTCAATTTCTGCTTGAATATCTGGAGCTAGAAGCTGATTTTTGCTGGCATTTCTTTGTTCTAGTGCATAGTTAAAATATTCAGGCTGATTAAGCTCTAAGAAATCCTCTTGGGATGCAATAGGGTTAAATTGCATCTGATATAAATCTGAAACTTCTACGCTGTGCCCCAATTTTTCTAAGGTTTGTTTGGCTTTACTTTTTAGAGCAGCAGTAAAAGACTGTGGTTCTGGATGGGCATGGACAATCAGAATGTTCATAAGGCGACCTGTGTTCTTTTCAGAAATTGTGCTGTCTAGTGCAATTCAGCGGATTTTGTTTTGAATAACTATGCATCAATTTAAAAGCATGGCATAGTTCATGAACTGACAGTTTTTACCATTTCGCGCCATTTTATTTTGCTCATATGGGTTGCTCATGAATCCAGAATTACCCGGAACTTATATTAATTTAATCGTTGAGACTGTTAAGCGGTGGGGTGTCTCTGGTGAGCAGCATTTAAATGGAAGTGGAATAACCTTAGACCAATTAGAAAAGCCTTACTGGTATGTTGAGTTCAACATCTTAAATCAGCTTATTGAGCGGGCGATCGAGTTATGCAAAGAGCCAGCACTAGCAGGATATTTAGCTTTAAGCATGACGGCTTCATGTTATGGTTCAGTCGGAATGGCTGCCATAGTTTCTCCAAATTTAGGAGAAGCACTGAAAATACTTGAACAATTCATTGGTTCACGTTGTAAGGTTTTTAAACCAGAATTAAAACAAGAAAATAATGATGCATGTTGGTCAATTCATCAGCCAGTCAATACATTTCAGCTGAGCCCAAATGCCAACATTTTTTTGTTAGTCGGTTTTGTTCAAATTGCGAAAAAATTAACAGGGCTTTCTCATTTGGGAAAAGTTGAATTACAAATGCCAGAGCCGATAGGTTTTGACCAAATCAGTCATCAACTGGCTGTAACTTGTTTATTTAACCAAAAGCGTAATCGTTGGATATTTCCAAAAGAGTATTTAGCACAACCAGTATTAACGGCAGACCCAATGCTAGCGCCGTTGTTAAATGCGCAATGTAAGCGGGATATAGAGAAATTAAACTTAAAAAGTAGTTGGAAAGGACAAGTCAAACAAGTTGCCGAAAAATTGCTTATGAATGGGAATATTGAGGCGTTAAAAGTTGGGCAAGTGGCTCATATCTTAAATATGTCAGAGCGAACTTTGCAACGCTATTTAGCTCTTGATGATACTAGTTTTACACTTTTGGTTGACTCACTGAAAAAGGAGCATGCCCAGAAACTTTTAACTCAAAATAACATGTCGATCGAAAAAGTCGCTTTAATGCTAGGTTATGCCGAGACTTCTCACTTCACCCGTGCATTTAAGCGCTGGATGGGAGTAACGCCTAAATATTTCCAAACCCAGCATAAAATGACGGATTCAAATTAAAGGGCCACAAATTTAAATTCGTGGCTTTTCATTTATTATTTAAGTCAATTAAGTAGATTGTTCTGGCTTAGATGAGAGTGATTCAATCACTTCAAAATAGCTAGGTGGTGCTGGAACATGGCCGCGCTCTCTCAATAGACGATGCATACGTGGCAGTTTAAAGTAGGGGACCGAAGCCATTAAATGGTGTTCCATGTGGTAATTGACATGAATAGGCGCTACAAAACTTCTAGCAATCCAACCTGCACGTGTAGTACGGGTATTAGTTAAAGCGGTATTACTCGTTTGCATCCCTGCATGTTCGGCCATTGAGCGAATTCTTAAAAATAATGGAAACGGTGTCAAATACGCTAAAGGCCATAACCAATAAAACCGTTGCTGACCAAAAGCTTTTAAAACACCATAAAGAGCAACATTGGTAGCAATGGCACCACTACTGTTTTTTATAAGACTTTTGGCATAGTCAACGAAATCTTTATTGCTTCGATCTAACCAGACTTGATCATTGGCAACAGTCCATTTCATTAGATCTAGATCCATTAACACTCGACCAAAGCTAAACTTTAATCCCGTCATACCCGTTAAGTCGCGTAAAAATTTACGAGTAAGCGATTTTTTATTTACAGGAAAACCAGAAACTAACGAAAGATCGGGGTCATCTGGAGTAGAGGTTTTTGCATGATGACGGACATGATGTACGCGGTATTTTTGTAAATCATTCCAGATTGGACGGGCGCATAGCCATTCACCTACAAAGTCATTTATTTTCTTATTTTTGAATAAGCTTTTATGAGATGCATCATGCATCAAAATTGCTAGACATAACTGGCGCCCCGCCAATATGGCCAAAGCTAGCATACAAGCAAGTAATTTGCCCCAGCTAGGTAAGTAATCCCACATCATGATTAAGCTTGCAAATGTTCCGCCAATAACAGCCCACGTACTTGCAACAGCCCAAGCACCGTATATGTCTGAGGGTTGTGTGAGTTCTTGTATTTCTTCTCTGCTAAATAGATCGGTCACACTCACTTGTGCATTCATTTTTATTCTCCCAAATCAGATTTTGGCATTCATATTTTATATTACAAATATAATCATAAAATTTTAAAAAGTGAAATATTTGTTTGTAAAAAAATAAATCGCCCTTTAGTGGGCTAATTCATTTTCATAAAGTTTCTGCCATAGCTTTTGTCCAATCGAATCGAGCTGCTGTACATTTTGAGCAAACTGATTGCGGGCATGTTCATCAACAAATGGAGAAGGCAGTAGAGGATCATTCATGAGTAAGGTAATTGTTTCACGTCCTAATAACAAAGCTTGGGTAGCAGCCTCATTTAAGGATAGATTTTTATATTTTAAAAACCATTCTTGAATATCTTGACTATACATTTCATAGTTCTTTTCAAGCTGTTTGGTATCCCACAAAGAATGAATTAACGAAACTGTTTTTGCGTCAAATTTTTGAATAATAGAAATTTTAGCTTCATTTTCAAGACCCGCTAAAATGAGCTCTTCACATGTTTTTTCAAAGCTATACGCTAAATTATCTGGGCGTATATAAATTCCAGTTTCGAGTTCTCTAAAACCAAATTGACGTAAAGCGTGTTCTCTCTTTTTTAAAGCGGTTCGATCAATACGACCTAATGTCCCCGTAAATACTGCCAGATAGTGTTGTTGCCATTCTTTAGTCTGCTTAATGCCATTTTTACGATTCAAAATGACTTTTGCCCATTCTTTGGTTGATGGCGAAAGTTGATAAATACCGCGTTCGACACTTTCTATCATGCCTTCATTTAATAGCCGCGTTGTAGCCACACGAATACCGTTGTCACTCATATTAAAAAGTTTAGCGGCAATCAATATTTGTTTAATGGTGAGCTGAGGATAAGCAGAGGAAAGAAATAAATCGATAATGAGATGGCGTGCATTAATTTTGGTATTTTTCATTCAGACTGAATTTTTGATATGAGTTGCATTTGATCAGAATAATATCATGTTTTTTTAAGGACTTTTTAAGATCATTTTGTAGAGTAAGTTAAGGTAAAAAGCTTTGTCTATAACAAGAAAAACTTTGGCAGTTCTTAACCAAGTTTTATCTTTTTACGATAGTTAACCCAAGTTTGTCATCATGATGTGATACATTATCGCACTTTAAATAAACTGCCTTTAACTAGGGGCAATAACCACAAACGTTAGAAATGATCTGATATTGAACTTGTGTTAAGTCTAATTTGGGACTTACCAATTTCGATAAAACAAATTTTAGGTCGTTCTAATGATTAACTTTCTTTGAGCAAGTTATGGAAAATTTTGAAGTTATAAAAGCACTGTTTTTAGGCTTTGTCGAAGGCTTAACTGAATTTTTACCTATCTCGAGTACAGGCCATTTAATTTTATTTGGTCATATTATCGATTTCCACTCAGACGGCGGTCGTGTATTTGAGGTCGTAATCCAGTTAGGTGCTATTTTGGCAGTGTGCTGGTTATACCGACAAAAAATTATTAACTTGATTAAGGGATTCTTTAGCGGTGATGTGGAGTCACGTCATTTTGCGATTAGTGTGCTTATTGCATTCTTTCCAGCAGTCATTATTGGTGTTCTAGCTGTCGACTTCATTAAGAGTGTTCTATTCAGCCCAATTGTAGTTGCGATTGCCTTAATTGTTGGTGCCCTGATCATTTTTTGGGTTGAATCTAGACAGTTTGAACATAAGACCCTAGATGCAACTAAAATTACTTTTAAACAAGCGCTTTTAGTAGGTCTTGCTCAGTGTGTGGCGATGATTCCGGGAACTTCACGTTCAGGCGCAACAATTGTAGGCGGAATGTTTGCAGGTTTATCACGCAAAGCGGCTACAGAGTTCTCTTTCTTCCTTGCAATGCCGACCATGTTGGGTGCTGCGACTTTTGACTTGATTAAAAATGCTGACGTACTTACCTCAGACAATATGATTAATATTGGGGTAGGTTTCGTTGCTGCTTTTATTGCCGCGCTGTTTGTTGTAAAAGCATTGGTACTGTTTGTTGAGCGTCACACGTTACGTGTATTTGCTTGGTACCGAATTGTACTTGGTGTAATTATTTTGATTGCAGCAATGTTCTTTAATTTATCGGCTTAAATAATCTTATAAATTGAAAAAAACCTAGAATGCTCTAGGTTTTTTTATGCCTAAAAATTGATTTGAGTTGCCTATTTATACAAAGTAAACGCAAGACAGATGTTTTCATTTTAAGTTCATTGTTATATTGATTATTAGATTATCTCTCACAATAAAACTATGCCGCAAAATCATCTTACAGAACATTTGGTCGATGCATTTTTGCACTTGGCTCCAGCAGAAGGCCTCTATCCTACTTTTATTTCTAATATCACTTTAATGCGTGTAGATCATTCCACACCACCTATTGCCGTGCTGCAAGAACCCTCAATTGTTTTAGTGATACAGGGGTTAAAGCGCGGATATATTGGTAAAGAAATCTTTCAGTTTCAACAAGGTCAGTGTTTATTTATCTCAATTGCAATACCGTTTGATTGCGATACTGTTGTTGAAAATAATGAACCCATGTTGGCAATCGCAATAAAGTTTGAACCACAAATGATGGCTGATCTCATTACTAAAATGGATAAACAGCAACAAGTGGTTACTGAAGATACTCATTCAGAAGATTTAAAATTGAGTTGTGGGCTTAGAGTGATTGACATGAATGCGACCATTTCAGAGGTTGCTCTCAGGTTACTCAATTTACTTCGTTCTAAACAAGATACTTTTATATTGGGTGAGCAAGTTAAAAGAGAATTGGTTTATCGTGTGGTGCAGGCTTCAGGTGGCAATCTAGTCGAGAGCTTATCGGCTATGGCAAGTCGAAATGGCGTGATTTACACCATTTGTGAAATTATTCAACGTGATTATTATCATAACTTAACGGTTCAAGAGTTGGCGAAACAAGCGGGCATGAGCATATCGCTTTTTTATCAAACTTTTAAAAAGGTGACGAATTATTCGCCCTTACAGTACATCAAAATTACTCGGTTACATAAGGCACGTGAGTTAATCATGAACAATAAAATGGGTGTAGCAGAAGCAGCCTATGAAGTTGGTTATGTCAGTGCTTCTCAATTTAGCCGAGAATTTAAGCGACTGTTTGGAGTTCCACCCAAGTCCTCAATTATTTAACGTAGATTAGTATTTTTAGATATAAATCAAACATGGAGCATTTTATGACCCTTCCAACAACCATGAAAATTATTGAAATTACGGCTCCGGGTGGACCTGAGGTTCTAAAAGTTCAAGATGCTAATATTCCGGCACCTCAAGCAGATGAAGTCTTAATTGAGGTAAAGGCTGCTGGAATTAACCGCCCTGATGTATTGCAGCGTATGGGTTTATATCCAATGCCTAAAGGTGTTACTCAAATACCCGGACTTGAAGTCGCTGGTGTTGTGGTCGCTGTAGGTGACCAAGTGGATCAATTCAAGATTGGCGATAAAGTTTGCGCCCTAACAAATGGCGGCGGTTATGCAGAATATTGTGCGGTAACTGCAACTCAAGTATTACCAATACCTGAAAATTTATCATTTACTCAAGCTGCTGCGATTCCAGAAACATTTTTTACAGTTTGGGCAAATCTATTTGATATTGGCCGTTTAAAGAAAGATGAAACTGCATTGATCCACGGTGGGGCAAGTGGTATTGGAACCACAGCTTTAGCGATTTGCCAAGCTTTAGGGATTAAAACTTTTGCTACGGTTGGTAGTGAAGATAAAGTTGAAGTACTCTCTAGTTTCACCACAGCAATTAACTATAAAACCCAAGATTTTGAGCAGGAAGTTTTGAAGCACACTCAAGATCAAGGTGTTGATGTCATTTTAGATATTGTAGGTGGTTCTTATTTCACGAAAAATTTAAATCTATTAAAACGTGATGGCCGACTGGTCATTATTGGTTTTATGGGTGGACGAATCGCAAAAGAATTTGATTTACAAAAACTGATTTTAAAGCGTGCCACAATTACGGGCTCAACGATGCGAGCACGTAATAGCCAAGAAAAAGCCCAGATTGCCCAATCTTTGCATGAGCATGTGTGGCCATTATTGGCTCAAGGTAAATGTTTACCGCAAATCTATAAGACGTATGCTTTTTCAGATGTACAAAGTGCTCACGCATGTATGGAACAAGGTGATCATATTGGAAAGATCGTTTTAGAAATGAATGCGTAACACTGTAATCATTGAAGTTTGGGCGAACGACAGGTTCGCCTAAACTGAATTTTATAATTCTAGATTCTGCCTATTTCTCTATAAAAATTGCCAAATTCTATTGGCAGATTGCACTAGTTCCATAACTTCACTTATAAATTGAGTAAGAAATAAAAATGGGTTCTTACCTTATTATTTCTTTCCATACTGATGAAAAAGGATAGTAACAATGAATACCGCAAATATTGATGATAAAAATCCTACTCCAGATTTGGCTGAAGATAATGCCTTTTTCCCATCACCTTATTCACTAAGTCAATATACTGCTCCTAAAACCGATTACGATGGCACGACTTATTCAACTCCCTATGCAGGCAATAAAAAAGTTTTAATGATTGCAACTGATGAGCGTTATATCCAGATGCAAAACGGTAAGTTCTTCTCAACAGGTAATCATCCTGTAGAAATGCTTTTACCGATGTTTCATTTAGATAATGCTGGCTTCGAAATTGATATTGCGACACTTTCAGGAAATCCAGCCAAACTTGAAATGTGGGCAATGCCAAAGCAAGAAAAAGTGGTGTTAGACACCTTTCAGAAATATGCAGATAAATTAAAAAATCCGCTAAAACTAGCTGACATTTTAGAAAATGCAGTCGGTGAAAACTCACCATATGCGGCTGTATTTATTCCGGGTGGGCATGGCGTATTAGCTAAAATTCCACATAGCCTTGAGGTGAAAAAAGTTCTTAAATGGGCGGTTGAACAAGATAAATTTATTATTACATTATGCCATGGTCCAGCTTCATTACTTGCTGCGGCTGTAGATGAACAGCCAGAAAACTATATTTTTAAAGGCTATCAAATTTGTGTATTCTCTGATTCATTAGATAAGGGAGCAAATATTGATATCGGTTATATGCCTGGAGCTTTACCTTGGCTAGTGGGTGAAAACCTTGAAAAACTTGGTGTGGAAATTTTAAATAAGGGCATTACAGGTCAATGTCATAGAGACCGTAAATTGCTAACTGGTGATAGTCCGCTTGCTTCTAATAATTTAGGCAAACTTGCAGCTGAAACATTGTTGGCTGAAGTGAAGGATTAACGTATTAAGTATGTGCGCCCTGCGGGACTAGAACAATCTTGTATAAGCCTTTAAAATTAAGTATTGGTTATTATTAAATATGGCTTTGTATCCTCACTTGTATCCTTATTTTAAAATGTACTTATATTAATTTTATTCCTTAGAAAAGTAATCCTTCTGAAAAGAGCTCTCAATTGAGAGCTTGTTCAGGTTTAAGAAAATCAGGCAAATCTTTTCCAACTTGTGACTTAAAATATTCTTGAGCATCATCTAGATGAGTTTCTATATATTTCATAGCTTTGTTTTTAGTAGCTGAAATGGAATTAAACTCAGTTCCCATAATACTTTCAGCCTTAAAAGCACCTACAGTTGCTGAATTAGAAATAGCAGTAATAATTTCAAATGATTGTTTATCATCGATGTATTTAAGATATACCTCTTCAATCCCCTTGACTTTCTCACAGAATCCATTTGCTATGTCAAAAGAATTTGAGCCTAATCCTGATTTGATCAACTCTAAATATTTTCCAAAAACTAACGGTTTATCTTTAAACAGATTTGAGAGTAATTTAAAATTTGGAGCTCTTCTAAATAATTCTTCTAAGGTCTCAGAGAAATTATCTTTAAAGTCTTTATCCGAATATATGGTAGAAATACTTACTAAAACATTTGCTGGATTTCTGAGCTGTTGTTGAGATAAAGATAAATTTGAAGATTTAATTTTTTCTGCAATTACTTTCTTGATTCTAGCTTGAGTAATGTTATCTGAATTTAAAAAAATAATTGGTTGTATGTATATAGTTTCCAATATTAAATCATTATATGAGTGATTATCGCTTTTAGCTTTTACGATGATATTTTTAAGATTATTATTAACTTCATTTTGATTGAGTGCGGCTAATCCATTTATAAAACATTGGGCATTTTTAAGAATAATCTCATCATCTTGTTTATCTAATATATTAATCAGCTTATTGATTAATTGAGGAAATGCTTCCATGTGCAATGAGGACACTTCTTCTTGAACAACCTCTCCAATTTTATCTATTTTAATATCTACGAAGAAGTTACTATTTTTTAATCTATCCAAAATTTCATCAACTAAGTGACTTGTGGAAAAAATTGGTTTTGATAGAAATCTATTAATGACTTCAAAAAAGACATACCTAGCTTCTTCTGCACTTGGTCGGTGACCAGATGGGTGGGCTGACTTATTTCTTAACTCTCTTAAAATACCTGCAAATACTGAATCAATTTCAGGCAAAAGATTTTTTGCAGTCAGTTGATCAATTAGATAATTTTCATATACAGCTTGCTCATCTTTTCTTCTTTTAACTTCATCATAAATATTGCGTGCAACTTTATTGATAGCCGCTAATTTTTCTAACTTGGATGTGATGTCATCAAAGAGAGCAATAAAACTTAAAACGATACATCCTCGATATGCTTTTGTCATATAGCATGTCAGAGCTTCTCTCATGTAGTCTTTAATTTGCTCATTTTTGATTCTATGTAGAAGTTCTTCCATATCTGTTAAATTGGCCATAGTTGTCCCCTCTGAATTATATAAATATAATTTTTTATTATAGACATCATTTAACTAATGACTACTAAAAAATCTTATTTTAATATTCCTTCTTAATTTTTCTTTTGACCGTGTATATTTATAAAAAATAGCTTTCTATATTAATAGTCAAGCTCAGGATTCATATAATAAATTTCTTCAAATCTGTTTTGTTCTTTTCTAATATGTTTTCAGATAGTAGGAGCATCTTTAACTTTATTAAGTAATCCAATTTCTAACCCATAACTAACCCAATAATGGGATTATTCCAAAAACGGTAATATTCCCATTATTGGTATTTTGAATGCTCCCAATAATGGGATGTAGAATCAACCCAATTTTGGGATGCAGAACCTATCAAAGAACCTATCAAGGAATCTATCAGTCTTTTAAGAATCAAAATTTAACTTTTTGAGGATCCATAAGACTGATTTTTAAGTTGAGATTTTGATATGGATTTATAATTTTTTTAAAGAATTTCTAAAAATGACCAAATCTATAGCCCCATTTTGCAGCCAGTTCCTCACTGAGCAATTCTAATAAGAAAAATGACCAAAGGTACATGAAAAGATTTAAGGTACTAATACGAAAAATTAGAGCGTTTTAGGAATGCTTTTAAAAAGTATCATTTGACCTGCCTGGATACGCCGTACTGGTAAAGATGATTGAAGCAAGCATTGATTACCAGGTGGAGTAAAAGACTAAAAATATAGTGTTTTACGGTCTCCCTCGCGCACGCGCGCGTTTTATTGAAAATATACCCATTTTTTATGAGCCTCATCCAAGTCCTAATTAGATAAATTGATAGGGCTGAACTATGAATATATTTGCTGAGTTATGCTGCTTCTCAACACCTAAAAATCTTTTTTTTAATAAGAGATTGCCAAACTATTTAGCTCCAGACTTCAACAGAATGATTATAGATTTGAAAAATCTGGGTTGGACACTTGAAAAGATTGCATATGTATTGCCAATATCAGGGGCTTCCTCAGTCAGAGAATGGATCTGTGGAAGTGTCATGAAATATGACAACGGCGCTGCCTTTGTTGAACTTTGGATGCATTTGACTAATAAAACAGAAAAAGAAATACCTCGAATTAATCGTTACCTTATAGCTTAGGAGGATTACATATGGGATCTAAAAAGAAGTTTTTTGAACCGATTACAGGGACCAGTATTAACCGAGCTATTGATCTATGTAAAAGTATTCCAGAAAAATTGAAAAAATTTCAGGAAGATATTCGTTATCTAGATTCCAATCAGCTTTTTCAGAAGCAATTTATTCATCAGTTATTAGTTATAGTAAATGACCTTGAAGAATTAAATCAGTTGCTATTAATTATGGTGAAGCCAAAAGATATATATTACTCCTCTTTAAGGACAGCATTAGCTTGGATCAACAATATATCGAATGTTTTAATTATTACGGGGTATTATCTCGATCCTGAGAATAAATATAAGCGTCTATTGAACAAGCATTCGTTTGGTTTTGAAATAAATTTAATTTTAAAGAAAGTGGACTCTGTCAAACAAATTCTAGAACGTATAAGTAAGGGAGATCCCGTTAATAGGAGAATTCATTGAACACTATGAATTTTTGATTTTATATAAATGAGTAAATAGGAGGCTTTAAACCTCCTTTTTTGTTTCAAAATTTACCCATTTTTTGAATATGAATATCGTTCTAAATTAATAATATTGGGTGGATAACGTTGGTGTTGTTCCAAGTTTTAGAAAATAGGAATATGAAAATGAAAGAACAATGCAAACAGGCAGTAGCTAAAGCGCTTGGCAAGCAATCACTATCAGCTCAAGAAGCAATAAAAATTGAATCACGCATCAATGAAGCCATGCGCAACATGGCACGCAAAGATATTGATAAATGGCGCAATCTTTCTGACTCTGAAAAACTCACAGAAGCATCTAAGCAAGTTGCAATTGACATTCAAGAACAACTAAAACGCAAACATAAAATTGCTGCGAATAACATTCTTACACAGTCAAAAAATTTCACTAAGCTTGATCACCCTAAGCTCTCATCAATGGAAGTAATTGATCGTATGGTTGCCGCGCATGGTGATATGTCAGGTATCACATCAGTTGATTCTCTGGCTCGTGCAATATCATCAATCTATGAAGGACGTTTAACAGAATTCTATACCAATATTAAAGGAGGCTTGGGGGTTTACACAGATCCGAAGCTAGTAAGAAATATCATCCGAGAGCGTTTTGGTGAAAACACTGGTGATGCATTAGCAAAAAAGATCAGTGACAAGATGGGTGAAGTTTTTGAAGACATGCGCGAGCGATTCAACCGCAACGGTGGTGACATTGGAAGACTAGAAAATTGGGTTGTGCCTCAGACTCATGGTCTAGAAAAAATTGCTAAGGCTGGGAAGGAGCAATGGGTAAGTGATGTGCTTCCAGATCAAGATACTAGAATGTTTGTGCATGAGAACGGCGATTACTACTCACAGCAAGAAATACGTTCATTGCTTGAATATGCATATGATACGTTATCTAGTGATGGTGCAAACAAGATTGAGGTTGGCAAACAAGCAACAGGTGCTGGAACTTCAAAAGTAACTAACCGACATTCTGAAAGTCGAATCTTACATTTTAAGGATGCTGATGCATGGTTAAGATATCAGAATAAATATGGCAGCATGCAGTTTGTAGACTTGGTAAATGCTCATATCAAAGGCTTATCAAAAGATATTGCATTGGTCGAAAACCTTGGCAGTAACCCGAAAACCGCTTTAAAAATTTTGATGGATGCTGCTGCAAAAAAAGATTGGGAAAAGGGAATTGATGAGAATAAAACCAAAAGTAGTCGCAAGCGGATTGAAACTATGTTTGATGAGTTCAGTGGTGGTAACTCGCCACAGTCGCAAGTTCTTGCAAATTTAGGTACTTCATATCGCTCAATGAATATTTTCTCTATGCTTGGAGGAACTACCATCGCATCGACTACTGATCAGGCAACCATTGCTAAAACAGCTCATGTGCATGGTCTTTCATATCGTAAGGCTTTTGGAGAGTTGATTAGACAACTTAACCCAGCCAATAAAGCAGATCGGGAACTAGCGCATAGTTTAGGATTAGCGACTGAGGAAATGTTGGGATCGATTGCTCGATGGTCAGATGATGGATTGACTTCCACGCATGGCATGACTGCAAAACTGGCTCGTATCTCTAGTGGGATAGCGACTCAGGTTATGCGAGCATCTTTTCTAAATGCACTTACAGCAGCATCAAAAGTTGGGTTCACTAAACTCCTTATGGAGAAATACGGCCGCTTAAGCCGTTCTAAAGCTTGGAATGACCTAGATGTACAAGACCGTGAATTACTTTCAAATACGGGCTTAGATGAGCGAGCATGGCAGGTTTTCCAATTGGCTGAACCAGTCGTGGACCGCAAAGGCAATCAACTCATGTCAGCGCGTTCTATCTATGAAATTCCAGATGAAAAACTAACTTCATTTGGTGATCCAAAACAGGTGAAAGATCAAGTTGCCTCACAACTTCAAGCACATTTACTAGATGAGCAGGGCATGGCAGTAATTGAAGCAGGGCTTCGTGAAAAGACTCTAATAAATGTAGGTGCTAGAGGAACGATTACAGGTGAGATCTTTAGAGGGATTGTACAGTTTAAATCTTTCTCTGTGGCCTTTTTAATGCGTCATGGGAGCCGCACAATGGCCCAAGAAGGCTTAAAAGGTAAGGCAGCATATGCAATCCCATTATTTGTGATGACTACATTACTTGGCGGGTTGGTAGTTCAATTAAAAGAGTTGCTTAACGGTAATGACCCCCAAACCATGTGGGATAGTGACAACCCTAAAAAAGCAAGTAACTTCTTTATTAGGTCTGCCGTACAGGGTGGCGGGTTATCATTCTTAGGCGATATTTTAGTTGCTGGTACTGATACTTCGGGACGAGATGCACACTCATTTGTAGCTGGTCCACTAGGAAGTGATTTTGAGTCACTATTAAGCCTGACTGTTGGCAACATAACACAATACAATGAAGGCAAGGACACCAATTTCGGAAATGAAGCTTTCAAATTCGTGAAAGGCAAAATACCAGCACAAAATTTATGGTATACAAAAGCAGCCATTAACCGTATGGTATTTGATGAAATGCAAGACACAATTGCACCGGGCTATCGTGAGAAGGCTTTGCGTAAAGCAGAACGACAACAAGACCGCGAGCGCTTCTGGGGTGATGACATAAATGATATTAGAGCACCTGACTTTGAGAGGGTAGTGCAGTAATTTGATTAAAATAAAAGGTGTCTCTGTATATTTTATTTTCAGCTATAGTTGATATATGAGTCACTATAGATAGATATTAAAAAAGAGATTTAAATGTTATACATCTTATTAGCTGCAGTGCTTTTAGTTTTAATAGTTACTATATTTATTTTCCACAAAGCCAAAAGCAAACAAGTTTTGATTTTTGATACGCCAAAAGATTTAACGGCATTTATTCGTAGAAAATATAGCTCTCAAATCAAGCATAATCAACCTATCCACGGATTTGTTCTTGAGAATGCTTCAATACAAAGAACACTTCAAGAATCCGTTATGGGAGATTTAGGGCGTTCTGCAGTGGATGTAAAAGTGAATATTATTACTCAAGATGGATTCCAAGAAGTAAGTGCGCCATGTGGTAATTTAAAAGCTGAATTTAAAAAGGGTGACTTTGTAATTGTTCTACCAATTCATAATGAACGTCATGGCTTTTGGCATTACGTAACTGTTGCAAAGTTACAGCCTATTTATGATGGTAAGAAGAAAAGCTGGATAATAATAGAAAATTATATCCAAAATTGATTGATATAACTTAGATTCCTTTATGGCTTTAATACAAGGTAACTTTTCAATTATGAAAAAAATATTAATCTGTTCACTATTATCTTTTATTAGTTCAGTAGTTTTAGCGACTCCAATTACTTTGCAGCATGCCAAGACCGGCTATGTAAATTCAGGAATCTGTTCCGCCGTGGTGGATATAACGATTCATGATTTTCTTGGAAACAATGACAAGCTTTATCTGGATCTTGTGGCAAAGGATAAAGCGGGGAAAATAAAAGGAACCTCTGTAAATATCATTACTTATGATGATGTTCAGAACCTTTCTGGTAAAGCATTTGGTAAAGTATTTATAGAGTCTGAAGATATGTGTGAGGCAGATCGTACTTGGACAATCCAAGTTAAGCGCGCCATCTTAGTTATAGATGGTAAAAGAGAAGATTTACTGAAGGCTAAAAAAGTTCAGATTGATGATTTTCAACCTATGAAAATTGTTGCCAAGTAATACATAATAAATTGTTCAAAAAATAACAAAATCTACTGTTACACGATAAAAAAAGGACAATTAAAGGGTGTTACATGATAATTGTTTGAGGTGTTACACGATAAATTTAGAAGATGTTACACGTTAAAAAGCTCTATTCGTAGTGAATAGGGCTAGTGTTAGTTGGTAGTATTTAGGTTTGCTATATGATCAATTAGTCATAATCATCTTTTAAAAATTTAGACTTCAAAAGTTCCATACGGTTCGCATCATCAACAGAAATTATTAAAGCCTCGTAAATGTAATGAATGTGTTTACTTTGCTCATTAAAATCAAATTCCTGAGATTTGTTAATTCGCTCCGATAACTTATTAGTAAGCTCTAATATCATTTCAGTTTCATTAATCTTTTGTTCCAAGATTTTTATTGTTGCCTTCAACTCCTCTTGGTCTTCTTCTGAAGTGTAAACTTTTAAAGAGTTCTCCAAGGCCCTTAATATTTCATGTTGTGCCATTAATTTAACAGTGGTTTTATCAGAAATAGCGAGGCATAAATTCAAAAATTCTAATTTCAATTCAAAATTTCTTTGACTAAAAGTATTTTTTTCTTGATCTCTAGAAATAGAAATTTGCTCTAAGACTTTTTTATAACCAGCGTACGCTAACCAAACGGCAAATACAGCAATTAAAATCTGAATTTGCCCTGAGTTATTTTCTGCCCAAGTAGAAAACCTTACTAAATGATCCCACATAATAATTCTATTTAATGAACAAAATAATTGAATTCAATATATTACCATTTGCTTCTTTGAATGTACCAATGAATCAATCCTCAATAAACTTATCAATAGGTACTTTAAACCACAGAACTAAAAGCATGGCTGTTAAGCAAATCCAAAATACTGAATCACTATTTCTTATTTTTTTATTTCTCACTTAAGGGAACAATAACGCCGTCTAACTCATCTAAAAAGTTTTGCTGACCAAGCTTGTATTTATAAGTCTGCCATTCGCCTTCACGTGGGAATCTTTCAATCCCGGTTTCACTCTTCCAAAGTTCAATAAATGCTTCACCATTTTCATAGTTAGGAACCCCACCACGTGCCCATTCACTTACAGTAGATGCACCAGATATTGGTAATACAAAGGCTATTTTCTCATGTGACCATCCTAAGCGGCCTAAATCTAGAATCATGCGGTTGAAATCTGGGCGTTTATAGCCTCGGCGCTTGATGAAGAACTCCTTTACTTTTTTCTGGGTTCTAAGATTTTTAAATCTTTCAGCAGGTGATTTCTTAAATACAGTCGAGTCTATACAACTGTTATCTACAAACATCATATTGTTGCTCCTTGGATTTGATTAAGTGCGTCATGATCTAAATTAGTAAATTGGCAGTACTTCAATTGAGCATACATGTACGCAGTACCCGGTTCGCCGTGGCGGTTTTTCCCTACTATGGCCTCAGCAATACCTCGATATTGAGATTCCTTGTTATAGATCTCATCTCGGTATAAGAAAACGATCTGGTCTGCATCCTGTTCAATTGCACCGGATTCACGTAGATCCGACAGCATTGGGCGTTTGTTTGGACGCTTCTCTAGTTCACGGTTGAGCTGAGATAATAGGACTATGACGCAATCAAACTCTTTGGCCATGGCTTTAAGTTCACCAGTGAAGTATGCAATCTTTAAATCTTCTCGGGCAAACTGTTTTGTAGTCTTCATGATCTGAAGGTAATCCACCAGCACCACACCAACGGCGCCGTACTGATGTTTTACTTTACGGATAGATTCCCTAATATTCGCTATCGAGGGGCGAGACGTATCATTGATATACATCGGTACATTTTGAAGCATTACAACAGCATTGGTATACGCCGTAAATTCGTCTTTAGGCAAAAGGTGAGGGGAGTTGCGTACTATCCCAATATCTGCTGGTGCAATGGCACAGCAGAGACGCATAGCAATTTGTTCTTTTGGCATCTCACCAGACATGATAAGGGTAGGCTTTTTCTGAATGACTGCTACATGATTTGCAATGAGTTGAAGCATCGTTGTTTTACCCATTGCTGGACGTGCAGCCACTACCATTAGGCAACCGGGCTCAACATCACCAAGCTTTTTATCAAGGTCATATATCCCAGTCTGAATACCATTAATTAGTGTTTTGCCAGCAATCGCAGCTTCCATTTTTCGGTGCATCTCAACAAACGTATTGTTTGCGGCATCATGAATATGGAAAAGGTTTTCACTACCTTGTTCTGTACTTATTTCCGCAAAGGCTGTCTGTGCATTCAAAACTAAATCACCACGACTTACGGTCAAACTACGGGCACTTTGAATGACCTTATGGGCTTGTGCTTCAACTTTGCGGCAAGTCGTAAGATCTTTTAGTTTCTCAGCATACGACATCAGGTTATAAAAGCTTGAAGGTGCATCACCTAGAAGCTGCATGATGTATTGCTCACCACCAGCAGCTTCTGAGTATCCATGCATTTCTAGCCATTGGTTTACCAATACGGCATCATAAGGCGAATTTTTTGAATCCAGATCAACTATGGCGCTAAAAATTATTTTGTGGCGTGTAGCATGAAAATCTTCTTCAGTTAGCAAGCTTTCAACCTGATTATATGAATTTGCTACAGTCATCAATGCTGCCAGAACAGCTTGCTCAATTTGTAAGTTGTGGATTGATGTATTCATTGAGCATCTCCTAATAAGCTTTTAGGCTTAGTCGGCAAATTGATAAATGGCCGAGCAGTAATAGCTTGCTGTCCAGTTTCCAAAGAAGGATGAATGCCATATTCAGGATTTTGCTTTTTATAGCGTTCAAACTTATCTACGATCCAAGCCGTGAACTTATGAAGCTTTTTGCTATCAGATAATCCACTGTTCTCAAAGTAAGAGTTGAATGCACTCAGCTCAAATTCGAAACTAGGTAGGCCAAAGATCAAATCTATATTTTGGCCGTGACCTGCCATCTTTATCTTTGTCATCAGCTGATCAACATTAGGAATCCAGTCATGCTCTTGAGAGAGATTTATTGGTAGATTCAATGGTTGGTTCTGCATCCCAAAATTGGGTACATTCAAAGTACCGTTTTGGGGATTATTCAAAATCCCGTTTTCGGGGATATTTCCATTATCGGAATCATTCCGTTTTTGGGAATGTTTAATGTTCCCACTTTTGGGTGTATTTGTTCTGGATTCAGTATCATTTTTTGAACCTGAATTATCCAGATTTTGGTTATATTCTTCACGGCCTTTTACGCCGTTTAATTTAAGTATACGGACTCTTTTTGTTGGTCCCGCACGTTCGCCGGTATCGCTAACTAGCCCAAGTTTTATGAGCTCTAATATAACTTTTTGTACTGTCTTTTTGTCTAGCATTGTGTCAGCAGCTAGGCGATCGATGCTAGGCCATGCGGTATGTTCTTCACCAGCCCGGTCTGCTAGTGAAAGCAGAACCAGACGTTGAGCAGAAGTTTTAACAGAAGCTGTCCATGACCACCGAGTTGCATCAATGCTCATCAGATCCTCCTTGCCGAATATTATTGATCATGGCATTAATGAGTCGATCTGGCGTTATACGGACAGATTCTACATATGTAGAAGATTGTGAATTTTGTTTCGGCTCTGTAGTTGGCTGAACTGAATCTTTATTAACTGGAACTTGGGATTTATCCATTTTTAGATGCCTCCCGTTCAGCTTCATACTTTTCACTTTCAATAGAAAAAGCATTAACATTGGTTTCAGCTAAATACTCAGCAATATTAATTAAATGCTCAAGTGTCGCAAAGACAGCGCCGTGAATAACATCCTTTACTGCTTCTTTAACCAAATTAACTTCTATTCTAATTTTAGAGATTAACGTTTCTAACCAAGTCGTATTTTCATGAGCAAGTGCATAAGCTCCATTTAAATCGTCAGCATCGTACTGATCATATGGTTCTTGACGATGTCTTTTAATCTCAGCGTTATATATATCGGTATGGGAGTTGGAAAGTTGAAGCGAAATTGCGATTAAATTTTCAATCTCTGTGAAGATTGAATTATCTAAATTATTCTCTTCAGCATATGTTTTAATGAAGATTGCAGACTTACTTATTTGATTGAGTAGGGTGCGAAGTTGGTTAGCCGTTTCATATGCAAGTTTATATGCATTTAATAAATTAGAAGCATTATAAAAAGGAACTGATTGTCCTGGTAATTGAATATTAATTTTTGCGTTCATGATGAATGCACTCCTTGTGTTTGTTTAGGAGCTTTACCAGTCACGACCAAATGAGGGTGGCAAAGCTGAAAAGGGTTGGTCGACAGGTACACAAGAGACCCGCACATCCGAAGATGTCCCTCTCCAGCTTCACCATAGAAATGCAGAAGCATAGAGATTTTACGCATAAAAAAAGCCCAAAGCGGACTGTATGCGCTTGTGTAATTATAGCCGACCAAAGCTAATCTAGTGATTTTGCACCAGACAGACTTAATATAGATGAATAAAATTAATTTGAAAAGGGCAAGGCTAAAAATAGTTGGATATGTCATAAAGATTCTCCAAACCTTTTAGCCAAAATTTGCATACCTTTTGGCAGAATGAAAAACTCGGTTTGAGTATAACTATATGGTTGGCCAGAGGATTTTACACCTTCTTTAAGTGAATATTTGGTTTCACAGTACCCTCGACTTTCACTGTAATAAGTTGAAGCCCTAGCATTATTTAGATAGCGATCCCAGTTGTGTTTTCTAAGCCATTCAGCTAACACTTGCTGCTTAACATTCAGAATTTTACATGCTTGCTGGAATTTTACGCCGTGTTCAGTATGAGTGATAGTTTCTATTGCTTGTGACAAGGTTTTGTTTTCTGCTGTTAGCCGTAGATTCTGTTTGGCTTGAACTTCAATAGCCTGTAAAAGGTGCTGTGGATTGTTGATATCAAATGCTGGTGTTTGCTGTTCAAGTTCATACCAACGTTTCACAATCGCAGCAGTAAATTCTGGGCAGAGTTGAGCTACTACTGTTATCGAATCCACCTTACCTTGTTCACCAGAAAATACATATTCGGTGCTTGTGCGTCCAGCTGTAGGCTTTTCCACCGTTGGTGGTAAAGTAATAACACGGCGTTCTGCTAAACGTTCAATTGTTCTTTTGACGGAGTCTAAACGTATATTGGTAATGAGAGCGATATCTGAACTCAACATTTGTTGAGAAGGTAAAATTAAACCAATAGGAGCATTCATGGTTTAAGCCTCCATTTCTGCAGCAACAGTTTTTTTGCTGTTATGCCACTCAACAATCTCTTGATAGTCAAAGAAAACGGGAGCTTGTTTTGTGGTCCCCATTTTCATTGGCTTTGGAAACGTGGGGTCTTTACGAATAGTGTGTCGAAGAGACTCACGGGTTACATCAAGTAATTGGCATACAGTACTGAATTGAATTCGAATTGGAGTTATTTGAAGCATAATTACAACCATATATTTCTAACGCTTGGTTGTATCTAAACAGTTTTGATCGTACGGACGCATAGCACGTAAATGCAAAAAACTACGGACGTAATTTTACGTACGTAGTTTTAAGGTTTTAAAATTCAATAGCTTAGTTAATTATTGATTAATAATTTTTTTCTATCATCATGCCATCCAATTAACGGTGATGTTATATCTCGTAGTCTGCGCGTATACGTATCATCTCGATCGCCGGAATAGGGTGTATTATTTTTGATCCAAATATTTGCTTTATTACTATGCTTGCCTGATTTGGGGTTAGTAACATAAACTGATTCCCATAATTGAATAGCATAAGCTAGATCAGGCGCGTATCTTTCATTGTCAGTGCTGTCTAGAATTAAATCTAGTAGGTTATATGACTTTACTGGCTCTAATGATTGTTCCGACTGTAATTGCTCAATTTGTGTATTTAAGTTTTTAATAGTTTCTCTCAGTCTTTCTATTTCTTCATTTTGCTCATTAATTCTTTTGTGCTCGACAGTGAGATTACCTTCTTCCATTATTATTAGATGCGCATTAAAACTCTGGATAAGAATTTTATTTTTCTTAAGAGTCTCTTTTAATAATTCAGCAGGGATCATTTCTGATTCACCTAAAATGCCATCTTCAGACCATGAGCTAATTAAATTATAAGAATGTAAATAATGCTGAAAGTATTTAACGAAATTCGGTTGATCTCGATAAACTTCTACGAATAGTGGATTATTCATAGAAACAATTGAAGCTGCTTCATGAATTGAGAATGATGGTTTTGAGAATAGTAGATGTTTATATTCTTCATGATTGTATTCACGCCGTAAGGCGTCAAACTTTCTTTTATCAGGATCATTAAAATTTATTCTTTTTAACTCTTCAATATGAAACACTATCTCTTTTTTAGAATATTCAATTCCTTTGTATTCCTCATCCTTCATATCCCTAATCCAAAAAAAATCCTTAACGTCATCATCATACCTACGCTCATATACGTGAAGAGATTGGTTAAGTTCTGGTTCATTAAGTGGTATTTCAGAATATTGAGATATAATTTGATCAATTTTTAATAGATTAAAAGTTTGGTTTTTTGATCGTAATTGCTCAATCAGATCCTGACTAAAAACATATCCTTGAAATGGTACGTGCCATTTAGCCTCCACTACATGTTCAGGATAATCTCTTTTATCCTCACTATGGTGTTCGCGAGTTTCTTCTATACAGACTAAATTACCATCAAGATATACACACGGATGCAGCATGCTTCTTCGGCAATAATCAATAATATCTAAGAGAGATAATGGCTCATCTGAGGCAGATAACACCTCTTCTAAAGTATAGAAATTCTTCATTCTGCCTCCCAAGGCATCCCAAAATAGGAGCTAAGCCAATCAGATTGGGTATCTGACTTTCGCTCCGTCGAGCTAGGCTTAGCAAACTGTTAAAATTGATTATTTCATCAATTTTGCATACTTAAATTGTATGATCTCTTCACCTAAAATCTGTGCTGTATAATCATATGGACTAATACTTGTTTCTTTAGTCACATCTAAATAACTACTCCACCAATTGAGCATTGTTTTTCTTTCTTCTAAGAACTCTGCTTTATGGGTATATGCAAGTCGTACATTATTACGCTCTTGATGACTCATTTGTTTTTCAACAGCATCTTTCTGGAATAGTTTACTTTGAATTAGGGCTGCACAGGCCATACCTCTAAAGCCGTGCCCACAAATTTCTGTATTTGTATCATATCCGAGACGGCGTAGAGTTTTATTGATAGTTGATTCACTCATAAAGCCATGCGGATCACCGTTTTTAGGAAAAACATTTTGAGTGTGTCCGCTGTATTTGTAGACCTCTTTTATTATAGCTAGTGCTTGGTTTGATAGAGGAATTAAATGAGGTGTTTTCATTTTCGCACCGCGATAAGAGTATTTATAACCTTCTACAAAATCTCTAGTTGGGGGAATGGTCCAAATAGCTTTTTCAAAATCAAACTCTTCCCACCTTGCAAATCTGATTTCACTTGAACGAGCAAAAGTATGTAAGGCAAATTCAACACATAGCCGAGTAAGTGGATGACCAGTGTCGGAAGCTAATTTAGCTTGTAACTCGGGCAATCTTTCTAATGGTAATTGAGGATGATGTTTGGTTTTCTTTGAAAGGATGAAAATATCTTGAAGACCATAGGCTGGATTACTTTCAATAAATCCTTTCGACATTGCAAATGCAAAAATACTTGTTAGCCGTTGCCGGGTTTTTTTTACAACTTCGGTATAACCTAAGTCTTCAATACTTTTGATTACTTGAATTAGTTCTTTTGGCTTGATTGCATCAATAGGCTTTTTCCCAAGTTTTGGGAAAACATACTCTTCCATATTCTTAAGAGCCCTTTCTGCTGTTTCAGTTCCCCAACGTCCAGTACTTTTATATGCTGTATGCCATTCTCGAGCTATAGATTCAAAATTATATTTATTGTCTAGTTTAGCCTTTTGTATTTCGTTGTATTCAATTGGATCTATTCCATTAGCTAATAGTGTCTCCAATTCACGGCGCTTATCTCTGGCAGCTTTTAAACTTAAAGCAGGGAAGTTGCCCAAAGTCATTAAGCCATCTTTACCATTAGCTCTTTTATATTTAAATCGCCATACTTTTGAGCCACTTTTACGAATGAATAGAATCAACCCATGACCATCGTATAAGGAATAATCCTTTTCCTGCGGCTTTGCACCAGTGCATTTGGAGTCGGATAGCGGAATAGTTTTCTTAGCCATAGCAGAATAAGGATACATATTGAGTAGAACTCCATATATCCTCAATCATATCCTTAAACATTGCAACTATATCCTTATATATTTATCTATATTCTTCTATGATTAAAATTTATATATTTGAATATAAAATAATTTTAACTAAATTATTTTATATTTTGCTATTAGGTTTGTGCGCCCTGCGGGACTCGAACCCACGTCGGTCGCTTAGGAGGCAACTGCTCTATCCAGTTAAGCTAAGGGCGCATAATTTTATGATTATAAACAAAAAAGCTATTGCGAAGGCAATGGCTTTTTTTACATTTTAAGTATTAAAACCTCTGCCATAGTGGCTAATAAAAATAAAGCTTTACGATTCAACAGTTGCATACTCGCTTATGCTTTATAGAAAAATAGAGTTTATAAAGCTAAAAAATCACAAAAACTTCATGTTTGTCTTTCTATGATCTTAAGTAAAACACGAAAAGATTTAAGGCGAGCAATTGGATAGATATAGTTATTTCTAAACCGTTGTTTGTTAAGAATCAGATTTGGCTACCTATAAATCAAAAGGGCATAACATGAAAAAAATTGATGAACAGGACTTATCTAGAATTATTGAAATGGCATGGGAAGATCGCACTCCATTTGAAGCAATTGAGCGAGAGTATGGCTTAAGCGAAAGCGAAGTTATTCGTTTAATGAGATACAACCTAAAAACCAATAGTTTTAAACTTTGGCGTAAACGTATGGCAGGGCGTAAAACTAAGCATCAACAATTACGTTCACCAGACGTTGAACGAGCTTACTGCTCTCGTCAGTATAAATATGCTTAACATCATCAGATATAACCAATTGAAATCCAGCTGATTCAACAATTAAGAGTAGTGTTGAATCAGTTAAAACAATCGAGTGAAATATCTACTTAGTTGATCGGGCTTGTCTTTTACATCTTTCAGAGCAATATTTTACTTCTTCCCAGCAACGTTCCCATTTTTTTCGCCAGTCAAAAGGACGTTGACAATAGGCACATATTTTCTGGGGGAGATGCTGTTTTTTCATGATCTTAAAGCTCATCAAGTTGATGAATAAGTAACTTGGCATGCTGCATGACAGAAGCTTTATCTTTCATACGATCAAGGTTTTTATAGACCATAGCCATTCTGGGATTCTGACGAAATATGGCCTCATGTCGGCTCATAAAATACCAATATAAACTGTTAAATGGACAACTGTCAGACTCAGTTTTTGTTTTGACGTTATATGTACAGTGCTGACAATAATTTGACATTTTATGTACGTAATTACCTGATGCAGCATAGGGTTTACTTGCCATGATGCCGCCATCTGCATACATTGCCATGCCTAAAGTATTCGGTAATTCGACCCATTCATAAGCATCTACATAGACTGCTAAATACCATTTGCAAATTTCTGATGGAATTACACCTGCTAAAAGTGCAAAGTTGCCTATAATCATTAAACGCTGAATATGGTGAGCATAGCCATGTTCAAAGGTATTTCTGAAACACTCGGCCATACATGCCATTTTTGTATTACCAGTCCAGTAATATTGTGGCAGCGGCGTGCTGGCATGAAGGATATTTTGATCGCTATAGTCAGGCATAGATAACCAATATATTCCACGCACATATTCCCGCCACCCTAATATCTGCCGAATAAATCCTTCTACTGCATTTAAGGGAGCCTGTCCGCTGTAATAGGCTGTTTGAGCAGTGTCACACACTTCTTTTGGCAACAACAATCCACAATTTAAATAAGGTGAGAGCAGACTATGAAACATAAAATCTGAACCATAAACCATAGCATCTTGATAATCGCCAAAGTGAGGTAAGATGTTAGAAATAAAATGATCTAGAGCAAGTAGGGCATTTTGACGGGTAGTTGCCCATTGAAAGGAGTTGATATTGCCGATATGTTGTGAAAATTCTTTCTTGACCAGTTGAATAACATCTATATCAATTTGATCATGCTCAAAGGCTAATTTTGATGGCAAAGATGGATTGCCTAACCACGCTTTTCGATTGGCTTGATCAAAGTTCCATTGCCCGCCAACGGGTTGTTGGTCATGCATTAAATAGTGAGTTTGCTTGCGCATTTCTCGATAAAAGTATTCCATTCTTAGCGTTTTATATTTGTTTGCCCATCGCTTGAATTGTTCTACAGTATAAAAAAAGCGATCATCTTCTAGACACATAACAGGTAGTTTTAGCTTGTTAGCCCATGAAGTTTCGATTTCATGTTGCAAGCGATACTCACCACATTGGGTAATGACGAGAGTATTCGCTGAGAAGTGTTGCTGCTGCAAAGCAATAAAGTCGACTAACTTTTTTATATGACTTTCGCGCTTAAATGTGTGGTAACGGATTTTCCAGCCCTGTGCTTTTAATTCTTTTGCAAAGTGACGCATTGCACTAAAAATCAGCGCTATTTTTTGTGGATGATGAGCAACATAAGATGTTTCCTCAAATACTTCAGCCATCAAGATAACGTCTTCATTCCGGTTTAAATACTTGAGCGTTGCGAGTTGGTGATTTAATTGATCACCCAGAATTAAACCAAATCGCATATTTTTGCTTCATGAGATGGAACTAAAACTAGTCTATATTTTCAGAGATCAATTTTATGTGAAGCAGAGCTTCTAACTTCATCACTAGTCACTTAGCTATAAAAAGATAAAGACAACTTAAAAACATAACGCATGTGAATAAAATGTGATTTTAATCAAAAGGATACAAATTAAATGAATTGAAGGTGTTTGCTAATATGAGTAAGATTTTAAAAAAATATGTTTAAGCTTGATCCTTTTGAAGGAGCAATAGAGGCCATCGAAAGGTTCTTCACTCGAGTATATAAATGGATACCAACAACCTTCCTATTGCTTATATTTTTCAGCAGCAACAACTTTTGGTTGATGCGAATTTTAATCTACCTTGCCTTGAACAGCAGGAACATGATTTACATATACAAGCAGACCCTCTAGTAATAGCAAGAGATTTCCAAGAAAGCGAACTTATACCAAATGGATATCAGTTCATACCCATTCGCCAACTTTTACAGTATTGGACTAAACCTCAGTTTGAGCAGGCAAGTCGCGCTTTTCAGTTGCTAGAGTGGCGCCGTAACCATCAGTTTTGTAGTCGTTGCGGACATAAAACCCAGCAGCATAAGACTGAATATTCAATGACTTGTCCAGCATGTAATTTTAGTCAATATCCTAGGGTCAATCCTTGTGTAATTACCATTGTTACGCGTGGTGAGGACGAGATTTTGCTGGCTAAAAATGCTAGAAATACGAGCCAGATGTACAGTTTAATTGCTGGCTTTGTCGAGGTAGGGGAAACACTAGAAGATGCTGTTCGACGTGAAACATTAGAAGAAGTTGGATTACACATTAAGAATATTCAGTATTTGGCGAGTCAACCATGGCCATTTCCGAGTAACTTAATGTTGGCTTTTAAAGCTGAATATGAAGCGGGCGAAATTGAAATTCAGGAGAAAGAACTTAGCGATGCTCAGTTTTTCAAATTTAATCAATTACCTGAAATTCCATTTAAGGGCAGTATTGCTCATGCAATGATTATGCACGTTATTCATGGCACACCTGTCGCTGATGATACGAAACAGTGGCTTTAAACTGAGATTCAGATATTACTTTAATCTTATAGTGTTAAATAAAAAAGCCATTGTCTAGACAATGGCTTTTTAGATTTATTTATTCTTCCGGATTCTCAATGGAATCTAATTTTTTAGGATTTAAATAGTCAAAAAGTATAAGCATTGCCGTAATCCAAATAGGGATCATCATTACTGACTCTTTGAAGCCTTGAGTCCACATAATATAGAGAACCACAGCAATAAACGCTAAAACTAAGTAATTACTAAAAGGTGACCATAACGCTGGAAAAGATGTCTTAATATTCGCGTGCTTAACAAAGCGTCTATACTTCAAATGTGTAATTGATATCATTGCCCAGTTTAGAACAAGTGCCCCAACCACAACATACATAAGATGTCCAAGAGCATCTTCAGGTACAAAGTAATTTAAAAGAACGCAACCAAAGATTAATAAAGCAGAAAGCAGAACAGCGGGAATAGGAACCCCTTGTTTATTGGTTTTTGCAAAAACTTTTGGTGCATTACCTTGTTGAGCGAGACTGTATAGCATACGGCTATTTGCAAACATCCCACTGTTATAAACAGATAGTGCAGCAGTTAAAATAATAAAGTTCAGTAAGTGTGCAGCCCAACCAATTCCCATTTGACTAAAAATCATAACAAATGGACTTTTGTCGAGACCGCCAAGATCTAATTGGTTCCACGGCACTAATGAAAGTAAAATTGCCAATGAACCGATATAGAAAATCAAGATACGGAAAACGACTTGGTTAATTGCTTTTGGAATCGTTTTTTTCGGATCTTTTGCTTCTGCTGCGGCCATACCAATCAGTTCGATACCACCAAAGGCGAACATCAAGAAAGCCAACATATAGAAGAGGCCGCTAAAGCCATTTGGAAAAAATCCACCATGAGACCAAAGGTTACTAAATGAAATATTTGAGCCTACATCTGCTGTAAATAGCAAATAGAGTCCAAAAACAATCATAGAGATGACCGCAGCAACTTTAATAATAGCGAGCCAGAATTCGGACTCACCATAAAATTTGACGTTTGTTAGGTTAATTGCCGTAATCACGACAAAGAAAAATAAGACAGACGTCCACGCTGGAATATGAGGCCACCAATAATTAATATATTTGGCCACTGCGGTGAGTTCGCTCATCGCAACCAGAACGTAGAGTATCCAATAATTCCATCCGGTTAAAAATCCGGGAAATTTCCCCCAGTATTTATACGCAAAATGGCTGAACGATCCTGCAACAGGTTCTTCAACAATCATTTCTCCCAAGTGGCGCATAATTAAAAAAGCAATTAAGCCACCAATGGCATATCCTAAAATAATGGATGGTCCCGCAGATTGAATCACTTGCGCCGAGCCTAAAAATAATCCGGTACCAATTGCTCCACCCATAGCAATTAATTGGATATGTCGATTTTTTAGTCCTCGTTGAAGTGTAGAAGATTCGTTGGTCAAAGGTCTTCACTCACTATGAATAAGTAAATTATTCTAATAGATGGAGTTATTTTAGCCTAGACTACAAATTAATAAGGCGTGACTGAAAAGTAATTGTAAAATTTATTTAAAATCATGATCTTGCTTTTAATATTTCTATTTCGAGTGAAAAGTACTCTAAAAAATATAATTTCAGATAGACTTTTTTTCTTAGATTTTGCTTAGATTAAGTCATTGCAAGCATATTGTTAAATTCACAAAATATACTCGCGTCAATACGATTGATGTATAAAGCAGATCGCTATCTCTTGGCCTTAAAACAATTTAAGATGCAGAGAAGGGTAAACAAGAATGCTTGTTTTGATATAGAAGAACATAATAGTAAGGATAACAGTTGATATGAGCTCAGTACCGCAAATTAAAATTCCAGCAACTTATATGCGTGGTGGAACGAGTAAAGGTGTCTTTTTTAAGCTTGATGATTTGCCCGAAAAAGCCCAAGTTGCAGGTCAAGCAAGAGATCAGCTCTTACTACGTGTAATTGGTAGTCCAGATCCTTATGGAAAACAAATTGATGGCATGGGTGGTGCCACTTCGAGTACCAGCAAAACTGTTATTCTCGCTAAAAGCACTCAGCCAGATCATGACGTTGATTATTTGTTTGGTCAGGTTTCAATTGATCAGGCTTTTGTAGATTGGAGTGGTAACTGCGGTAATTTAACCGCTGCGGTTGGCTCTTTTGCGATTTCAAATGGCTTAGTTGATGCCGATCGTATTCCAGAAAATGGCCTATGCACGGTTCGAATTTGGCAAAAAAATATTCAAAAAACCATTATTGCGCATGTGCCTATTACCAATGGACAGGTTCAAGAAACTGGAGATTTTGAACTAGATGGGGTGACTTTCCCTGCCGCTGAGGTCCAAATTGAGTTTTTAGATCCTGCCGATGATGGTGAAGAGGGCGGTGATATGTTCCCGACAGGGAATGTTGTTGACCAATTAGATGTTCCAGAGATTGGTAGTTTTCAAGCCACATTTATTAATGCTGGTATTCCAACCATTTTCTTAAATGCAGAAGATTTAGGATACGAAGGTACTGAGTTACAAGATCATATTAATAGTGACGCAACTGCATTGGCACGTTTTGAAAAAATTCGTGCCTATGGCGCAGTTCAGATGGGCTTAATTAAAGATATTTCAGAAGCAGCAGCGCGTCAGCACACCCCAAAAATTGCTTTTGTCTCTAAACCAAAAAACTATACGGCATCAAGCGGTAAGTCAGTTTCAGAGAATGATGTTGATTTACTCGTTCGTGCTTTGTCGATGGGTAAATTACACCATGCCATGATGGGAACAGCGGCGGTAGCAATTGGTACAGCGGCTGCTATTCCAGGCACTTTAGTAAATTTAGCAGCTGGTGGCGGTGAGCGTGAAGCAGTACGTTTCGGGCATCCATCTGGGACACTACGTGTGGGTGCTCAAGCTGAACTTACAAATGGCCAGTGGGTTGTTAAAAAGGCCATTATGAGTCGTAGTGCGCGTGTGTTAATGGAAGGTTGGGTACGCGTTCCGGGTGACAGTTTCTAAAAGTTACTTAAGAATGAAAAAGCCTCTCCATTTTGTAGAGGCTTTTTTACCTAGGCCTTCGAAAACTCATCACGCACTTTTCACAGTGAATCGTGTATGATGTAGCGCATGAATGCTTCATAACATTCAATAAAATTTCTCTACTGATTTTATCGAGGCGACTGTGTCATCACTCTCTCAAGTTAATGCGGATGTTTTAAAACAAGCTCAACAACGTATTCAACAAGATTTATTGACGACACTGGCCGCATTCTCAATTCCAGAGCCTTTAAAAAGTGCAGTTCACCATGCAGTTATGCTTGGTGGAAAGCGTGTGCGTCCGGCTTTATGTTATGCCACTGCCTCTTTACAGCCAAATCCAAATTTTGCTGCGGCTCGTCGTGCGGCGGGTGCTGTAGAGTTAATTCATTGCTACTCACTAGCGCACGATGACTTGCCCTGTATGGACAATGATTTACTGCGTCGTGGTCAGCCGACTTGTCATGTTGCGTTTGGTGAAGATACTGCTTTGCTTGCTGGTGACATTTTACAATCAATGGCTTTTGAGGTTTTAGGTAGCCGTTTGTTTGATGAACAAGGGCAGGGTACTGATGCTGCGATTGTATTAAAACAAATGCAGATTTTAGCAACTGCTAGCTCCAAAATGGTTTCTGGACAGGTTTTAGATTTGCAAGCTGAAGGCAAGCAAATTACTCAAGACGAACTTGAAAATATCCATCGTAATAAAACGGGTGCGCTCATTCAGGCAGCCATTATGATGGGTGCAGTGACAATTTTCTCTGGAACAGATCAAGCAATTCCAAAGTTACGTCAATATGGACAAACAATTGGACTAGCTTTTCAAGTGTTAGATGATATTCTCGATATTACTTCGAGTACCGAAACCTTGGGTAAAACTGCAGGTAAGGATGAACAAGTACAAAAATCGACATATCCAGCCTTAATGGGGCTCGAACAAGCAAAGGTCTATGCTAAAGAATTGCATGATCAAGCCTTTGAAGCCTTAGCGCATTTTGGTGACGATGCGAAAGAATTAGTAGATATTTCACAATTCCTTTTAGCACGTACCAATTAATAATATTAAATCAATATTCATAACTTCTATTCATATTCAATGAATAAGGGAGAAAAGAATGAATGGTGAACAACTCCATCAAAAAGCAATTGAAATCGCGCGTAATCTTCCCTTTAGTCAACAGACCCATCCATTTGGGCCAGACTATGAAGTTTTTAAAATTTTAGAGAAAATGTTCATGTTGACCGCAGAAGTAGCTGGCGTCAAAATGGTTAATGTTAAATGTGATCCCTATAAAAGTCAGGAATATCAGGAGCTCTATTCATTTATTATTCCGGGATATCACATGAATAAAAAACACTGGATTTCGATTACACCGCATAAGAACTTAACAAGAGATTTACTTCAAGATTTAATTCGCGACTCTTATGATTTGGTTGTAAAAAAACTCCCTTTGAAAGATCAGAAAAGATTAAAAAAACCAATAATATAAAAGATAAAAAACGGCGACATATTAGTCGCCGTTTTGTTTTTAAATACTTATTTAAAGTAAACACATTAATTATGTTTTCCCATAATACCGCGAATTGTATTTAAAACATCGGCAGGTAAAACCACAGTTTTAGCATTGCTTGATTTCGCCATATCTTGCATCGCTTTCACATATTGTTCACCTAAAAGGTAAGCAACAGGAATTTCTTTATCACCAACCGCACTAGTTACCATTTCAATTGCTTTTTGAGATGCTTCTGCTAAGACCACTTGAGCTTCAGCATCACGTCGAGATGCTTCTAAACGACCTTCTGCACTTAAAATAGCAGCTTGTTTTTCACCATCGGCTTTTGTAACGGCAGCACGACGTTGACGCTCTGCCGCAGCTTGCTCTTCCATAGCCGCTTGCATGGTGTGAGAGGGTTGAATATCTTGAATTTCAACAGTTTTTAAAGTAATACCCCAATCTGAAATATCATCAGAAATCGCAGCTTTGAGCTTGGCTTTAATATGATCTCGTGAAGACAATGCATCATCTAGATCCATTTCACCTACAATAGAACGTAACGAAGTTTGTACAAGGTTTTGAATCGCCCATGTATAGTTTTCAATACCATAGACCGCTTTTTCTGGTGTGGTTAAATTAATGTAGGCCACTGCATTCATTAGTAATACGGCGTTATCACGTGTAATTACTTCTTGAGATGGAATATCAAGCACAATATCTTTTGTGGTAATTTTATATGCCACTTCATCTACATAGGGAATCACAAAATTAAGCCCAGGATTAAGGGTCGAATGGTATTTACCTAAACGTTGAACAATCCACTTATAACCCTGAGGAACAATACGTACCCCTTTAAAAATGGTGACAGCCACAAAAGCCAAAAAGGCTAAAACAATAATAGTACCGACTGGCATGAAAATACCCTCTCTTTATCTTTAATGTTTATGAAGTACCATGGGACTGGACAATTAAGTCATTACCCGAAATATCAATAACTCTAACACGATCACCGACTTTGACTGGTGTGGTGCTTCGGCAGTTCCACTCATCAGCCCCTAAAATGGGCATTGGAAAGCGAACGATAATTTGATCATGGTCGAGACCGGTTTGGATCACCATACCAATTTGACCAATAGTCGCTTCACGGGGTAATCCCGCTTTAGTTTTATCAATTGATAATGGTTTAATAAATTTGAACCAAAGAATGGTGCATAGCACTGACAGAACTATCCACAATACAATTTGCGTTGTGAGGCTAATATCTGGAAATAACCAGTAGAGAAAGCACACCATAATGGCGGCAATACCAAACCAAAGCGCGGCAAAGGCGGGTAGAATCAGTTCAGAAAGAATAAGTAAGATACCCAATACAAACCAGTGCCAAGGTTGTATAACAAACTCCATAGATCTGCTCTTTTATATATCTTTATGATGGGTAAAAGTGACTCAATATCACTTTTACCACTGTAGCAGATGATAGGGAGTGTGGATAGAAAAAAACCACCTCAATTAGAATTTAGGGCGTGGTGCAGGCTTAAACGCAGCTGGAGATTTTTTGAAGTTTGCAATTGCAGTTTCAACTTGGCGTATTTGCGCTTGAGCTGCTTTTTCGCCTTCCAAAATTGCTTGGTTACTTGATTTGAGATCAAGAGTACCTAGATGACCAACTTTAGGTTGAATGACAACATTGGCCTGCTTGAGCTCTTCATTAATACTTTGTTGACCCATGATATTAATGGTTTGATCAAGTAATCCCCACATATTGGCTGGGCGATTTCCTGCTGGACGCGCAGAAATATCGACTGCAATCACAATATCCGCACCCATATCACGAGCAGTTTTAACAGGAATTGGGCTAACCAATCCACCATCTACATATTTCTGCTTGCCAATTGTTGCTGGTACAAATACATTCGGAATACTACAAGATGCACGTACGGCTTGGCCTGCATTACCTTTAATGAAGTCAGCTTTTTGACCATTATCAAGGCGTGTTGCCACGGCAGCAAAACGGATTGGGAACTTCTCAATTGGTTTATTGCCTACATTACGGTTAACGTAGTCCTGTAACTTTTGTCCAAGAATAATACCCTGACGATTAAGTGTTAAATCGCGGATATCTGACTCTTGTAACTTTAGAGCCAGACTTTGCAATTGATAAGGTGTTTGTCCACTTGCGTAGATACTTCCAACAAAGCTACCGGCACTGGTACCCGTGACAATTTTAGGTTTAATTCCGTGAGACTCTAAAACCTTAATTACACCAATATGTGAAAATCCTTTTGCTCCACCGCCACCTAAAGCAAGTGCAATCACAGGTTCACGGGCTTTCATTGAGGTTGTCGGTGTTAGTGTTTTGCTAAATTTATCACAGCCAAATAGTGCTAGAGAGATAAATCCAATACTGGCAAATTGAGCAATTTTCATCTTTAAAAATAATCTACGTCGAGATAAATTAAGAGGGCTCATGAGACCAGATTTGCTCAATTTTTGCTAGGTTTTTTTCACTAGATTTTGTAAAGGTTCAGCAAGCCAATTACGATTTTTAGGTGAAATTTTTCCTTCATAACGCTCAAAAATCTTTTTTAAATCTTCTTCATAGTTGCCGCTTGGGTTTAAGTGCCCTAAACAGTGAATAGTCTTATGATCATAATCAAAAGAAAACATGACAATGGGAATATTGGCTTTTGCAGCGATATGATAAAAGCCACTTTTCATTTTTTTTGCTTTTTTACGTGTGCCTTCGGGCGCCATTCCAATCCAGATCTTGTCATATTTTTGAATGGTTGCAACGACTTGCTCAGTAAGTCCATTGGCTGTGTCACGTTTAACTGGAATGACTCCAGCCCAATCTAAAGCTCGTTTAAACGGTGGTTTAAAAAGGGCATCTTTACCTAACACCGTAATTTGAATACCTAATCCGAAAATCGCAAGAAAGCCATACCATCCATCAATATTAGAAGTATGGGGGGAAATAATCGCCACTGCTTTTGGCAAATTAGGAACTTCACCTTCAATTGTCCAACCTTGCGCTAAAAAAATTTTTTTAAATAGCGCTCGGCTTAAAGCAGTACCGCGTTGAGGTACTAAATCAGGTAAATTAGGGAAATGTTGATCCATATTTTTTAAATTTTAACTTGTCCTAGTTTTATCTTAATCTTTTGAAATATATGCTTCATTGGCAAAATGTAAGAACAACATGACATTTGATGTTATTCCTCATTAAACAAATAAAAAGTAGGTTTCTATGTTGCGGCAGCAAAATCTTTATCTTCTGCTATTTTCTTTATATTGGGCCCAAGGACTGCCTGTTGGGTTTATGACCCACGCTTTACCCGTGATCTTAAGAGCAGAAGGAGTTTCACTCGCCCATATTGGTGGCTTTGGCTTATTAATGTTACCGTGGTCAATCAAGATTTTTTGGGCGCCGTGGGTCGACCGACACGCACTTTCCCATTTAGGACATTATCGTAGTTGGATTCTACCTACTCAGTTTTTGACTGTGGGTGTACTGTGTATTTTGTCTTTTTTCCCCGTTCAAGCTTTAGATCAACCTATTTATTTATTCGCATTTTTTATTTCCCTTCTTTTTATGAACTTAACTGGAGCAACACAAGACATTGCTACCGATGCTTTAGCAGTCAACTTGTTAAAACATGATCAGCAGCATTGGGGCAATACATTTCAGGTCATTGGTTCACGCTTAGGTTTTATTGTTGGGGGAGGTGCCGTACTTTGGTGCTTAGACTGGTTAACATGGCAACCCACTTTCTTGCTATTAGCAACCATAGTATTTTTAAATACTTTACCTATTTGGTTATTTAAAGAGCCTCAACATACTTCTCATGCGAGTCGCGAACTCAAACTTAATCAGCAAAATTTAGTCCTAAAAATTAAAGCTTACCTAAGATATTTCTCTCAAAATAAAGAACTCCGTTCTTGGTTGGTGGTACTGATCACTTTTAAAGTAGCAGACGGCTTAGCTGGACCATTACTTAAACCTTTAATGGTTGATATGGGGTTAAGTTTTACTCAAATTGGTGTTTACATCACGATGCTCGGTGCAGTAGCAGCACTCGCTGGGGCGGCAATAGCAGGAGGCGTGCTTAAATACTTTTCAAGACCAGCAGCATTAATTGGCTTTTCAATTTTTAAAATTATGAGTCTAGGAGCCTATGCTTATTTAGCCTATGCCTATGAACAAAAAATTCAGTTGAATGTCTGGGTTATATATACAGTCAATGCTTTAGAAGATGCATTCTCGGCAATGCTATTGGTAGCTATGTTGACTCTAGTCATGCATTACAGTCGAAAAGAATATGCGGGGACAGATTTTACCTTTCAGGTTTCAGTTATGGCGACTGTTAGCGGTCTTCTCTATAGTTTTAGCGGTGTGATTGGAGATTTACTCGGTTATTTCCATTATTTGATAGCTATTGTCATTATTGCAGTGATCAGTTTACTGCCTATTTTCCTCTGGAAACATGAGAAACTACAGGAAAAATAATGTTAACTAAATGAAATAAAGAACTTTAATATTGCTCAAGCAGTGATCTAAGCTTTATCTACTACCTTTGTCTATGTTTTTAAAAATGTATATTTTTAGCTATTTAAATGCTCAATTAATTGTGCCATCTTGTGTGGGTAGCAAATGGAAGCTAAATGGAGAAAAAATGGATTTGGATAACAAGAAAAATCATGTGAATCAATCAAAATGGGCAGAAAAATGTTCAATTAGATTGGTTATTAGCCTAAAGTCTAAAAAAGAATAATGAAATAACGATTTAATCATTCTATAAGATAAGAGAGTTGTGTAGGATTCGTTACAACATGAAGTTAAGGTAAAAATCTGTAAATCAAAGTATGTTTTTTATGTCTTTGTTTATCGGTTTTAGTCTTGCACAACGTTGAAATTGGTTTTGGTTGCGGTAATAAAATTAATGTAACCAATGTGGAGGAGAGTTGATTTTTTAGCCCCTAATTTAATGGCGTAAATCAACTTGGCATGGATAGGCAACATAAAATATATTTTTAGGAGTTTTTGATGGATCTATTCCTTAATCGTAAATCTTTCGTTATTAAAAGTTTAGCTCTTACAGTTACAGCTTTAATGATGAGTGGGGCACATGCTGCGACTTCCGACAAAGCGGAAATTCAACAGCTTCGTAAAGAAGTTGAAGCGTTAAAAGCTTTAATTCAAGAACAACGTCAAGTTCAGCAACAACAACAGCAAGTACAGCAACAACAGCAAGTACAGTTAGCTGAAGTTAAGGCACAACCTCAAGCTGCTGCACCAGCTTCTCCATTAGCATCATTAAAATCTAAAACTGGTGCTGATGTGAATCTATATGGTTTTGTTCGTGGCGATGCTAACTATATTATCGAAGGTGCGGATGGTGACTTCGCTGATGTAAGTAAGTCTAATGGTGAAGCAAAAGATAAATTGCGTGCTACTGCTAAAACGACTCGTCTAGGTTTAGATTTTACTGCTCCTGTAAGCAATGCCAAAGTTGGTGGTAAAATTGAGTTGGACTTTGCAAGTGGTGACAATAACAAATCTGAAAACGTACGTATTCGTCATGCTTACTTAACTTATAACAACTGGTTGTTTGGTCAAACTACATCTAACTTCTTGGCGAGCCACGCACCAGAAATGATCGACTTTTCGACGAACATTGGTGGTGGTACAACACGTATTCCACAAGTACGTTATAACTATAAATTAGCTCCTGCGACTCAATTATTTGTTTCAGCTGAGGAAGGTAATAGTTCAGCAACAGGTGACTCAGTTAAATATAGATTACCTGTATTAACAGCTAAAATTACTCAAGGTTATGCTGGTGGTAATGGTAATGCTTCTGCTCGAGCTTTTGTTGAAAACTACAAATCAGGAAAGGGCGATGACCAGACTGGGTGGGGCGTTGCTGCAGGTACTGACTTTAAAGTAGCAGATCCTTTAAAACTCTTTGCTGATGCTTCTTATGTTGTAGGTAACAGTAACTACTTATATGGTAGTAATTCTGCTTATACTTTAGTTAATGATAATATTGAGCAAAATGAATTTGTAGCTGTACAAGTGGGTGGAACTTATAAGATTTTACCTAACCTACGTGCTACTTTAGCATACGGTGCTCAATTCGCTGATGATGGCACAGACTATGCTAAAGCATATACTGCGGGTAATGAAAAAGTTCAGCAAGCATGGCTCAACGTCATTTATACACCAGTTAAACCAATTGACTTAGGTATTGAATATGTTAATGGTAAACGCGAAACCTTTGCTGGTGATGATTACAAAGACAACCGTGTTGGTTTAATGGCTAAATACAGTTTCTAAAAACAATATTTAGTTAAAAGCTCAAAAGACGAGGTTAAATCTAACCTCGTCTTTTTTTATATAAATTAAAAGAATTAGCATGCTTTAAAGCTTCTGAATTAGATCATTTTTTATTTAAGTCATTTTTAAGTTTCAATTTCTACATTAGAGCATCATAAAAAGATTGTAGTCACCCAAGATGCTGAATTTTTTTTCTACTTTAAAACATAAGCAGATTTCGCTGTTTATGTTTAATTTGATTATAGCCATTTGGTTAGGGGCAATTCTCAATATAGGTTTTTATCACCAAGTGCATCTTTTAACTCCATATTTTGGAATAAAGGCTATTCTATTTTTAGCTGCTACAGTAGTTATTGTGGTTGCTGCTTATTATGCGCTTTTACAGATTTTAAACTGGAAATGGACCGCTAAAATTTTTGCAATTTTACTCATCGTGATTGGTGGTTTTAGCTCTTATTTCGTCAATACCTTAGGTGTAATTATCTCACCTGATCAGATTCAAAATATGATACAAACTGATGTCTCTGAAGTTTCTGATTTAATTTCATTACGTTTCGGGCTTTGGACAGTTTTCTTTGTTGTTTTGCCTATTATTTTAATTACTCAGGTAAAACTTAAAAAAGAAAAAACATCTCATTTATTGTTGAAAAAAATTAGTTCAATTATTGCTTCTTTCGCAATCGTTGGTCTTTTGCTATTTGTTTATTATGTTGATTTCGCAGCGATCTTTCGTGAGCATCGTGATCTAAAAGGTATGATTTCACCTCAAAATAGTATTTCATCTTTAATGTCTTATTATCATAAAAAGGCACCTAAGAAGAACTTGCCATTAATACACTATGGTGAAGATGCTCATCAAATTCAGCAAGTACAAAGCAACTTGCCTAAATTAATGGTTTTAGTTGTAGGCGAGACTGCACGTGCAGAAAGTTTTGCATTAAATGGTTATTCGAAAAATACGAATCCGGAGCTTTCTAAACAGGAGGTTTTGAATTTCTCGCAAGTTAGCTCATGTGGTACAGCAACAGCTGTGTCGGTTCCATGTATGTTCTCTGGCATGCCACGTGTTGACTATGATGAACAACTTGCAAGTCATCGTGAAGGTTTATTAGACATTGCCAAGCGTGCGGGCTACCAAGTGACTTGGATTGATAATAACTCTGGGTGTAAAGGGGCTTGTGATCGTGTGGAGGAATACCAAATACCAGAAAAGTTAAAGCAAAAATGGTGTAAAGATGGCGAATGCTACGATGATATTTTAATTGATAGCTTAAATGAGTATTTAGCGACTATTCCTAAAGAAGACATCCGTCCACGCCTGATTGTTTTACATCAAGTCGGAAGTCATGGTCCAGCCTATTACAAGCGTGCGCCTGCCCAATATCAACTGTTTAAACCGACTTGTGACACTAATGCGATACAGGGCTGCTCTCAAACGGAGTTATTAAATAGTTATGATGACACGATTGTATATACAGACCATGTATTAAGTCAGATCATTAATAATTTAAAAGACCTATCGAAATATCAAACAGGTTTATGGTATTTATCTGATCATGGTGAATCAACTGGTGAACATGGTTTATATTTACATGGCTCACCGTATGCAATTGCACCGAGTCAACAAACACATGTACCAATGATGATGTGGTTTTCTGATAAATGGAAACAACATAATCTTGCACAAGTAAGTTGTTTAAGCCAACAAACTAAAGAAAAGTTAAGTCAGGATAATTTATTCCCAAGCTTATTAAGTTTGTTAGATGTAAGAACTCAGGTCATCAACCCTCAACTGGATATGTTGCACTCTTGTGCCCATGTGAATTAAAGCGAGCCTAAAACATGACAAAAATCTTGATGATTGAAGATGATTTTATGATTGCACAGTCAACAATAACGTTGCTGCAATATCATCAATTTGAAGTGGAGTGGGTCAATAATGGCTTAGATGGCCTAGCCCAGTTGGCTAAAAATAAATTCGATTTAATTCTTTTGGACTTAGGGCTACCGATGATGGACGGCATGCAGGTCTTAAAGCAAATCCGCCAAAGAGCAGCGACTCCTGTTTTAATTATTTCAGCACGAGATCAGTTACAAAACCGTGTTGATGGCTTAAACCACGGTGCAGATGATTACTTGATCAAACCATACGAGTTTGATGAGTTACTCGCTCGTATTCATGCGCTATTACGCCGTAGTGGGGTAGAGGCTCAGCTTGCGAATCATGAGCAGCTTTTACAAAGTGGTGATCTGGTTTTAAATGTTGAACAGCACATTGCTACCTTTAAAGGACAGCGTATTGATTTGTCTAATCGTGAATGGGCAATTCTTATTCCTTTAATGAGCCATCCAAATAAAATCTTTTCTAAAGCAAATCTTGAAGATAAGTTATATGATTTCGATAGTGATGTGACCAGTAATACGATTGAAGTATATGTGCATCACCTGAGAGCTAAACTCGGGAAAGACTTTATCCGAACTATTCGAGGATTGGGTTACCGTTTAGGGCAATCGTAACTTAATTTTGGAACTTCTTAACAGTGCATTATTCATTAAAAAAACGGCTGATTTGGGGCACCTCAATTTTCAGTGTCATTTTAGGTTGTATATTAATTTTTACTGCTTATAAAGTTGCACTTCAAGAAGTTGATGAAATTTTAGATACGCAAATGCGTTATTTGGCTGAACGAACAGCTGAATATCCATTGAAAACAGTAAGCAGTGAGTTCGATTTTCATAAAACTTATCATGAAGAAGATCTATTTGTAGATATTTGGGCTTATAAAGATCAAGCCCATTTATCACACCATCTCCATTTATTGGTTCCACCTGTTACACAAGCTGGCTTTTACTCACATAAAACCAGTAATGGATTAATCCGTACCTATGTTTTGCCATTAAAGGATTACCAGATTCAGATTAGCCAGCAAGAAAAGGTTCGTGAGGCTTTTGCTTGGGAACTTGCAGGTAGCATGTTCATTCCATATTTGATTATCTTACCATTTGCTATTTTTGCTTTAGCTGCAATTATTCGCCGAGGTTTAAAGCCGATAGATGACTTTAAAAATGAACTGACTCATCGTGACTCAGAAGAGCTGACGCCTATTGAAGTCTCAGATTATCCTCAAGAACTGCTACCTACAATTGATGAAATGAATCGTCTTTTTGAGCGAATTTCTAAAGCGCAAAATGAGCAGAAACAGTTTATTGCAGATGCAGCCCATGAACTCAGAACTCCTGTGACTGCTCTAAATTTACAAACCAAGATTTTAATTAGTCAATTTCCTGAACAGGAGTCGCTGCAAAATTTGAGTAAAGGATTAGCGCGTATTCAGCACTTGGTGACACAGCTTTTAGCGCTGGCTAAGCAGGATGTATCTTTAAGTGTGATTGAACCGACTAGAGCTTTTCAGCTTAATGATGTCGTTTTGAATTGTGTTGAACAGCTTGTTAATTTAGCTATGCAAAAAGAAATCGACTTGGGCTTTGTTCGTAACGAGCCAATTGAAATGCATAGTGTTGAGCCAACAGTTCATTCAATTATTTTTAACTTAATTGATAACGCAATTAAATATACGCCTCATGAAGGGATGATTAATATTTCAGTTTTCACGGCTACAGATGGCGATGCATGTATACAAATTGAAGATAGCGGCGCGGGGATCGACCCAGAACATTATGATAAAGTTTTAAAACGTTTTTATCGTGTACACCACCACCTTGAAGTGGGGAGTGGTTTAGGTCTATCCATTGTTGACCGAGCAACTCAACGTTTAGGTGGGACTCTGACACTAGACCGAAGTTTAGAGCTTGGTGGACTTTCAGTTTTGGTTAAACTTCCAAAGATTTTACATGTTCAAGAAACAAGAACTTGATTTATGCAAGTTCTTGTTTGATTTGTTTCTCAAATTCAAAGCGGTGAATACAAACGGCGTAAAATAAGATATTTACAGCCCAAACGACCCAACCTGTCCATAAATTATGACTTAGGAAATGTGCTCCACGCATCATTTGTGCCCATCCCATCATAAAGCCTAATAATATGCCTGAAATGAGATAAAAATAGGCGCGTTTCGGTTGCTCAAGACGATAAACAAAATAACCTGTCATTAAAATAAAGCCAGCGCTTGCATGGCCGCCCGGAAAACAATGCCCATGTTTCGCAGTAAAATCCCATACATAACTTAAAGCAGTCGGATGAACCATATTCCAAGGGCAGGCATGAGCTGATTGTGATTTTAAGAAGCCAACTATACTGCTACCAATCATGCTCACAAAAAACATATAACCATATTGCCAGCGATAAAGCTTTAATTTCTCAATTTTAAATGACGCAAGCCATAGGCCAAAAAAGATGACATAAATACCAGTAATGATCTGTTTTACAATTTCATGATTAAGTCTTTCCAGATACCAATTGTCTCGATTGAAAAAATGACCTGTTGAATCAATCCAAGGCTGGATGAGGTACATATCAATTTTCCCACCCACTGGAAAAACGATTAAAAGCAGCAAAAAACTGAGAAAAAGAAAGATGATATTAATTTGGAAAAATTGTTTTTGTTGATTCATACCATGCAACATCAATTAGATTGTGAGTAAAGGCATTACATAAAATAAAACTTAAATTGCTCTTAAACTATACTGAAGAAAGAGTTCAATCTTCTTTAAAAAATAAAAAAGCGACGAGAAGTATCGTCGCCTTGAGCACTTTAGAAAGTATTAAAACATACCCTCTTCAGAGTTCGCCGAAATTTTATGAATAGACAAATCTGCACCACGAAACTCGTCTTCTTGAGATAAGCGAATGCCAATGGTCGCTTTAAGAATGCCATAAACAATAAAGCCGCCAGCAAGTGCAATAGCGATCGCGAGCGCTGTTCCGATGAGTTGTGAGACAAACGATACGCCGCCTAAACCACCAAGCCATTGTTGACCAAATAGGCCTACTGCAATACCACCAAATGCGCCACATACGCCGTGTAAAGGCCAGACACCTAACACATCGTCAACTTTAAGTTTGTTTTGAGTATAGGTGAATAGATACACAAACATAGCCCCAGCTGCACCACCAATCACAAGTGCACTGATTGGATGGACAATGTCAGAGCCTGCACAGATTGCCACTAAACCAGCAAGAGGACCGTTGTGTAAGAAGCCTGGGTCATTTTTCCCAATCGCATTGGCTGTAATTGTACCGCCAACCATTGCCATGAGCGAGTTAATAGCAACTAACCCAGAAATAGCATCAACACGCTGCGCACTCATCACATTAAAGCCAAACCAGCCAACAATTAAAATCCATGAGCCAAGCGCTAAAAATGGAATAGAAGAAGGGGGATGAGCACTTACACGACCATCTTTCTTATAACGGCCAGAACGTGCACCCAATAAAATCACAGCAGCAAGTGCAATCCAACCGCCCATGGCATGAACTACGACTGAACCCGCAAAGTCGTGAAACGTTGCGCCAAAGGTTGTTTCTAACCACTTTTGCAGACCGTAGTTGCCATTCCAGACCATACCTTCGAAAAATGGATATACCAACGCAACTAAAGCGAGTGTGGCAATTGCTTGTGAACGCATTTTTGCACGTTCAGCAATACCACCAGAAATAATGGCAGGAATTGCCGCAGCAAAAGTGAGTAAAAAGAAGCAACGCATAAGGTTATAGCCATGATCACTTGATAAAACCGTACCATCATGGAAGAAGTGCTGGCCATAAGAGATGTAGTAGCCAACAAAGAAATATGCGATTGCAGAAAGGGCAAAGTCAGTCAGAATTTTACTAAGTGCGTTCACCTGATTTTTATGGCGAACCGTACCAAGTTCCAAGAATGCAAAACCTGCGTGCATGGCAAGAACCAAAACTGCACCAAGTAATAAGAAAAATAGATCTACATTTTGCATAGCATGCTCGAAAAAAGTGCTAAATTCCATTTTGGAACAAATCTGGGTCTGTAAATTGCACCAAAATAGATTTAAGGAATCTAAAAACCTAAGCTTGTCGAAACAAACTCAATTGCATAAAAGTGAATATGCAATAAGCGCACCAATTTGGATTAAATAAGGGTTTTTTGGCGATAAATGGTGCGTTGATTTGGTTAAAGAGGGGCAGTTTTGGCGCTTTTTACGTTATAAGTCATCTAATACGCTTATAAATTGTCCTGAAAGAGATCGTTATTAAATTTTTTAAAAATTATCTATATTCAATTAATGATCAGACCAAACCGATTGCGCGACTTCAATAAAAGCTTTCGCAGCGGGACTCATGTGCTTTTTATTTTTGACTGCGAGACCAATAGAACGTTTAAGGTTTGGTTTAAAAGGACGTTTAACCACGTTGGGATAAAGTGAGAGTAACTCTTTAGTGAGTACCATATCAGAGACAATCGAAATCCCTAATTGATTGTGAACCATGCTAACGATACTTAGAATTTGTGACACATAAAATTTGATGTCTGGTTTCACATTAAAGTTTTTTAAAATTAATTCGACCTGATGTCGACTGCCAGCCATCGTCATAATAAAAGGGCAATTTTCTAGCTGTGCTGGATCAATATAGAGCTGCTGCGCGAGCGGGTAACCACTCGGAATTAAGGCAACAAAACGATCTTCAATTAATGGAAATGTATCAAAACGCTCATCTGGCATAATCAAAAAACCAACCTCTATGCGCCGTTCCAATAACCACTGAGCAACTTCTTTATCTTCACCTTCATCGATATAAATTTCGATTTTAGGGTAGCGTTGCCGAAAGCTTTCTAAAATTTCAGGTAATAGATAAATAGATGATGAAGCCCCAAAAGAGCCAATACGTAATGTTCCTTCGTTTAAACCATGGATGGCAGCCACTTCTTTTTCTAAGGTATCGGAAATACTCAATAGCTCTTTTACATGCGTAAGAAGCTGCTGTCCTGTCGTGGTGAGCTCAATATCACTCTGCGATCTTGAAATCAGGTTAATACCCCATTGTTGTTCTAATGATTTAAGCGCATGAGAAACTGCTGACTGAGAAATTCCCAACTTTTCTGCTGTAGCCGTAAAGCTTTTTAGTTCTGCAATGAGTGCGAAAATTTCAAGTTGGGTAAATGTCATGTTGTATTTGTTATGAGTAAAAACTCATTTTATCATGAGTTTTCATTATCTTTAATATATGAGTAAGCCAAGGTTATTGCTAAAAACAGCAAGCCCAAACAAAACTCGAGTAAAGAAATGAATAGTATTGTTTTATCTCTTTTTCCCTTAGTTGCATTAATTGCATCGGGATACTTATTTAAAAAATATCGCTTTTTTAGCGATGAGTTTTGGGCTGGGGTAGAGAAGCTTAATTACTATATTTTATTTCCAGCTTTGCTTTTTAGTACGCTATCGACCGCGAAAATTGATTTACAAAGCTTGAGTACAGCCATTATTGCGATGGTGATTGTAGTTTTGGTAGTAACTGCATTTTTATATATCCTCCGAATATTTTGGCAGATACCACCTGCACGTTTTGGTGTGCACGTACAAAGTATGGTTCGCTTTAATACCTATATTGGTTTGGCTTTAGTCACTTCGCTTTTTAAAAGTGAAGGAATGGCAATACTGGCAATTTTATTGGCGCTTTGCATTCCGCTTGTGAACGTTATTTCAGTACTTGCATTAACTTCTAAAGAACACATGGCAATTAAACCTATTTTAATTGCACTGCTTAAAAACCCTTTAATTGCATCGTGTGTGGTCGGGGCGGCAGTCAATGTACTGCATATCCCGATTTGGGAAGGATTTACTCAGTTTATTAAGCTTTTTTCAGTGTCGAGTTTGCCGTTAGGTTTGTTATGTGTTGGCGCAGCTTTACAGTTTATGCAAATTAATAAAGACATTGTGGTATTGGCGGCAGACACGTTTGCACGACTTTTAGCAGTACCTGCTTTGGCTTACGCGGTCTGCATGTGGTTTGGTTTGCCAAGCTTACAAACTCAAATTTTAGTTATTTTCTTTGCGCTACCGACTGCTTCAGCTTCATACATTTTAACCAAAGTTTTGGGTGGCGATAGTCAGCTTATGGCAGCTGTGATTAGCTTTCAAACTTTATGTGCTGCCGTGACTTTACCACTGGTGATTTGGTGGATTTCTTAAGATATAAATTTTAGGACTCTTAACACTTAAAGAGTGCTAGCTACCTTCCTCATCTGATTATTGCTACACTTTTTTCTTTTTCAGGTGGATGAGTATGTCCTTTGATCTCAAAGTGAGCTTGCAGCAAAGGTCTGAACCGTCTGCACAGCAGAAAAAACTGAATCGCCTGATTGATAAAATAGAACAGCAAAAAGTTAGCCTGAGCACATGGCAAAATGCACAAGCTGAGATTCAACAGCACATTCGGCAAAAATTGATGCCTGTGTATGGCGATTTGCATGAAGTCTTATTTCAGCAGTTGGATCAACTCTGGAATATGTTGCATAGCCATGAGTTTTCTAAAGAGATTATGCAACAACTAGATGAAAAAAATGCCCAGCTTGCACAAATGTTGAAGCGCTCCAAAATGCTATCTGCTGAACAGTTGGATTTAGTGAGGCAGATCGATACCTTTTATCAGCAACATACTCAAGAGTTAGTAAAAAAGAATAAAAAAGCTCAGTCAATAAAATTTGAATATGAAGAAAGCGTTGATCAACGTGCAGAGTTAGAAGAAGACTTTGAACAATATGCTGCCGAGCAACAACAAGCACGAGAACAAGCCAAGCAGCAAAGACAGCGACAGAAACGTGAACAAGCTGAGCAAATGGCAGCACAGTCGCTTAAAACAGTCTATTTAAAAATTGCCGCGATGATTCACCCAGACCGTGAGCAAGATGAAATAAAAAAACAGGAAAAAACTGAATTGTTCCAACAGGCAAGTCAGGCCTATGAAAAACAGGATTTGTTTTATTTACTCAAACTCCAGTTACAGCTTGAACAGAATAAAGGGCTAGGTGCTAAGGAACTATCTGCCGAGCAATTGAGGTTTTATAAACTCGCTTTAGATGCACAAAGTCAGCAGCTTGAAAGTCAAATTGCCGAGATTTTAGATTCTTTTCAGTTAGCAAAAAACGTAAAAGCTGAACATATACACATTAGTGATGTGTATAAAGCTATAGATGCTGACTGTGCTGAGCTAAAGCAGCAGGTGAAATGGGAGAAGGAGCGTTTAAAGCATATGAAAAAAGTAAGTGGGGTAGAGATGTTGTTGGGGTGTGGGGTTTTGTAAAACCTCATCTGGAAGAAGGGTGAGTTTTATCGCGTATCGAATAACAAGTTAATTCACAAAGGGTACCCCCTCTCCCTTTGGGAGAGGGCAATTTAAATGGAAAATAATAAAGAAACTAGACCCGCAATTATTAGAATTCGCCAAATCCATGTGGAGCAATGCAACAGATGCTGAAAATCTTATGTGTCAATTGTTTCATGCTAAACGATTTATGAATCTGAAATTTCGCTGTCAGCATGTGATTGCATCATATATTGTGGATTTTTATTGTCATAAATTAGGTTTGGTCATTGAAATAGATAGTACTCAGCATAGTACTGATGATAGAAAAAAATATGATGCTGAACAAACCAAGTTTTTAGAGGCTTTAAATTTAAAAGTTGAGCTGAATTGGGAGGGGAAGTGTTATAGGGGGTGAATTAAAAAGTACCTCTTTTATTAAAAGAAGTACTTTAAAATTATCGACGATTGTCCGAATTAAAATCTATACGAGGATCAGCACTTTCCATAGTTACTCTGTAATTTGCGGGTAAACTTACAGAATCACTAACCCATGTAGGTCTGGGGCGACTAGATGCAGTTACATTTGTTGAAGTGCTCTGATTATTTCTTGATGTAGAGCTTTGAGAGTTCTGTGTATGTCTGGACATTGCATTCTCCCGTTAAATATAAGATTAATAGATATAGACATAATATGCTAAAAATAGCTGCGGCACAATTAATATCAGAATAAGCTTTCTCTAAGGCAATAACTTTGTCTTTTAGCATTGTGGCATTTCTTAAAATTAAGTCCTGATAAATTTCTCCCATATACCAGAGACATGTCCTTTCATCAGTATTAATAAATGTGTTAGTTAAATTACTATCATCTAGTGGAACCTTTTCAAGTGCTGACAGACTTAAGACTTTTGCAATTTTATACCAGCTACTTAAAATTGTTATAAACAAAATTATGCATAATATATATAAAATCCATTTAGTTAATGAAGTACATGCATACGCAGTAAAAGTTTCTAACTTAGTGAGGGCCGCTGAATAGGCAACTATTACAATACCGATCATTGTTGAATATTTAATTGCTTTCTCATCTAGTGACTTACTCCGATCAATTTCTAATTGATATTCATGTTTTGAAACTTCAAATAAAATTTTGTATTTATTAATGTCATCTTGGCTCATAGAAAAATAAAGGGCTGAATAATCAGCCCTTTATACACAAATTAGATTAAATTAACAACACCTTAAAGCGCAGCAATCTGCTCCATATTCGCTTTAACTTTCTCTAACTGAGCAGCAAACTCAGCAAGCTTCGCTTTTTCACCTTCAACAACAGCTGCTGGTGCTTTAGAAACAAAGCCTTCATTTGCAAGTTTGCCCGCGATTTGGTCGTGTTGCTTTTGGATTTTATCTAAATCTTTTTGCAAACGAGCAAGCTCAGCTTTAGGGTCAATTAAGCCTTTCATTGGTACAAATACCGATGCATGGCTTACAACGCTAGAGCAAGACAATGGTGGCTCTTGGTCTTTATTCAAGAACTCAATGCTTTCAACTTTAGCCAATGCTTTGAACAACGCTTCAATACGAATGATTTGTTCACGTTCAGCATCAGAAGTGTTTTGAAGTAATACTGGCAACAAGCGCGCATTACCTAAGCCCAACTCACCACGGATGTTACGTACGGCACCAATCAAACCTTGAAGCCATTGCATATCTGCTTCAGCTTGTTCATTGATTTTTGCTTGCTCAGGAATCGGGTATTGAGCAGTCATAATCGTTGGGCCGCCTTGACCAAGCATTGGTGCAAGAGTCTGCCAGATTTCTTCTGTCAAATACGGCATTAACGGATGAGCCAAACGTAATGAAGCTTCCATCACTGCAAGCAATACACGGCGTACTTCAGCTTTACGCTCTTCTGAAACTTCTACATCGTTTAGAACTGGTTTAGTTAACTCAACGTACCAGTCACAGTATTCATTCCAGATAAAGTCGTAAATTGCTTGAGCAGCAAGGTCTAAACGGTAGGTTGCGAACGCTTGATGTACAGCAGCTTCCGCTTTTTGTAGACGGCTGATAATCCATTGTTCTGGAAGTTCCCAAAGATCAGGATGAGCGTCAGTACCAACAGTTTGACCTTCAACATTCATCAGAACGAAGCGAGTTGCGTTCCAGATTTTGTTACAGAAATTACGGTAGCCTTCAACACGTTTTAAATCGAACTTGATGTCACGACCAGTGTTTGCAAGTGCACAGAATGTGAAACGAACTGCATCAGTACCATAAGCATTAATGCCTTCTGGGAACTCTTTACGCGTTGATTTTTCAATCTTCGCAGCATCTTTCGGGTTCATGAGGCCAGTCGTACGTTTTGCAACTAAGCTTTCTAAATCAATACCGTCAATCAAGTCTAATGGGTCAAGTACGTTACCTTTAGACTTCGACATTTTTTGACCTTCACCATCACGTACCAAGCCGTGAACGTAAACAGTCTTAAATGGAACTTGAGATGAACCATCTTCATTTTTCATGAAGTGTAGGGTCATCATGATCATGCGGGCAACCCAGAAGAAAATGATGTCAAAACCAGTCACCAACACATCTGTTGGGTGGAAAGTTTTTAAGAAATCATTTGCTGCGTCTTTTTGTGCGTCGCCAGTCCAACCTAAAGTTGAGAATGTCCAAAGTGCAGATGAGAACCATGTATCAAGAACGTCTTCGTCTTGTTTAAGTTCAACGTCAGCAGCGATGTTGTTTTTCGCACGTACTTCTTCTTCGTTACGACCTACATAGATATTGCCATTTGCATCGTACCAAGCTGGAATACGGTGGCCCCACCAAAGCTGACGTGAAATACACCAGTCTTGAATGTCACGCATCCACGCCATGTACATGTTGCTGTACTGCTCTGGAACAAACTTAATACGGCCATCTTGAACTGCTTCAATTGCAGGTTCAGCAAGCGGCGCAATTTTTACGTACCATTGGTCAGTCAGTAACGGCTCAATGATCACGCCTGAACGGTCACCGCGTGGAGCTTTTAAGTCATACGGTTGGATTTGATCTAACCAGCCTTCAGCTTCAGCTTGAGCAACTAATTTTTTACGTGCTTCAAAACGCTCTAAACCAGCATATTCCGCAGGTGCAGTAATGGTTTTAGAAATCTGTTCGCCAGCTTTTGCAATATATTCAAACTCACCTAAAACTTCGGCGTTTTTGTTGAAGATATTAATGATTGGCAAGCTATTGCGTTTACCTAGGTCATAGTCATTGAAGTCGTGAGCAGGGGTAATTTTTACACAGCCCGTACCGAAGTCTTTTTCAACGTAGTCGTCAGCAACAATCGGAATTAAACGACCAGTAATTGGCAATACAATGTTTTTACCAACAAGGTGTGCATAACGCTCATCTTCTGGGTGAACGGCAACAGCAGTATCGCCCAGTAAAGTTTCAGGACGAGTCGTTGCAACGACTAAATAGTCTTTGCCATCTTGAGTTTTAACTGATTTGTCTTCAAAGAAATATTTAAAGTGCCAAAGCGAGCCTTTTTCTTCTTTGCTTTCTACTTCAAGGTCAGATAGTGCTGTTTGAAGTTTAGGGTCCCAGTTTACAAGGCGTTTACCACGGTAAATTAAACCGTCTTCGTGCAAACGAACGAATACTTCTTTAACTGCGTTCGATAAACCTTCGTCCATCGTGAAGCGTTCACGCGACCAGTCTACCGAAGAACCTAAACGACGAATTTGTTTAGTGATCGTGCCGCCAGATTGTTCTTTCCATTCCCAAACTTTTTCGATGAACTTATCACGGCCTAAGTCATGACGAGTTACGCCTTGTAAGCCAAGTTGACGCTCAACAACCATTTGAGTTGCAATACCAGCATGGTCTGTACCCGGTTGCCATAAAGTGTTTTTACCCATCATACGGTTATAACGGGTGAGGGCATCCATAATGGCATTGTTAAAACCATGGCCCATGTGCAAACTACCAGTGACGTTTGGTGGCGGAATCATGATACAGAATGATTCACCGTGACCAGAAGGTTTAAAGTAACCTTGTTCTTCCCACGTTTTGTACCACTTCTTTTCGATCTCGGTTGGATCGTATGTGGTTGCAATATTTTGAGCGGTTTGAGCGTCAGTCATAGTAGCTTAGATCGAATATGCATAAAAAATTGCATCTATTGTAGCAAAAAAATGCCTCGAAATTAATGTGCTGAAAACAGATAAACGGTTTTGTATTTTTTTCAAAAAACGGTAGATTTATGAAAGATGGATCACAATTTAATCGTGTGGCGACACGGCACAAAAATTACAAAAGAATTGAAAAAGGATGCTGCTGATGAGTTATGAAGTTTTTTTGAAAATTTCCGATTCGACTTATACCCAATTCGAGGCTATTCGGCAAAAACTACATGATGGAGTAAGTCAAAGTCAGGCAAAAGTTTTGGGGGGTGTTTTGTCTGACCTTTCCTGTGAAATTATTGAGCAGGTTTTTTCTGTGCTTTTACAGTCAGGCAATGCAAGCATGTCTCCAAAACAACAAGCTGAGTCTGAAAAAGTCATTCAGCAAGTTTTAGAGACTTTTCGAAAATACATGCCTTGGTCAGTTTCATTCTTTGGAAATGAACGTCTTTTACCCTTGGTTGACTACATGACATCACTCATGAAAGAGCAAGGGCAGCAAGTTTATATTACCTATCCAGTTACACTTCAACTGGTGCAACAAGCTGAAACCCTTACGCAGCAAATTCGTGACGGTAATATGCAAAGTATTACGGCTGCATTTGAAACGCTCATACAAATTGTGGATTTAGGCGTAACAAGCCTAGTACGTGAGCCTAAAAAGCGTTTAAAATTTAATTTGGTTGTCGATAAAACTCTTAACGGAGTCATCAACATGACGACGCATTTGGGCTATAAACGTTTGGAAAAGTTAGGGACACAGGTCGATCAGACGACAGCAACTCATTATATCAATCACTTTTTGGCCTTCATGCATCAAGCAGCATAATTTAAAAAGATAATAGGAACATCACATGGCCAAACTTGATACTTTGCAAAATAAAGTGGTATGGATTACGGGCGCATCTTCTGGTTTAGGTAAGGCTTTAGCAGGAGAGTTGGCTTTACAAGGCGCAAAGTTGATTTTAACCTCACGTCGTTTTGCAGAATTAGAAGAGGTTCGGGTTGGTTTATTAAATCCCGATCATCATTTGTCTGTCGTTGCAGATATTACTGATGAAAAGGAGGTTCAAGAGGCTTACAAGCAGATTTTAAAGGCGAAAGGCCGTATTGACTGGCTCATCAATAATGCAGGTTTGAGTCAACGTGCTTTAATTAAAGACACGACAATGGCAACCGAACGCGCCATCATGGAAGTCGATTATTTCTCACAAGTTGCGTTAACTAAAACCGTCCTACCGACCATGCTAAAACAAAAGTCTGGCCGAGTTGTATTTGTGTCGAGTGTAGCGGGTTTATTAGGCACACAGTACCGTGCAAGCTACTCGGCTGCTAAAGCGGCAATTCACATGTGGGCAAATAGTTTACGTGCTGAGGTCTCAGATCAAGGTGTCGAAGTTTCAGTTATTTTCCCTGGTTTTGTAAAAACTAATGTTTCTTTTAATGCACTCAATGGTGCAGGGGAACCCCAAGGCCATCAAGACGAAGCAATTGAAAATGGTTTAGAGGCAGATGTTTTTGCAGAGCAGGCTGTCAAAGCGTTAGTACAGGGTCAAGAATATATTGTTGTGGGTGGGGCTAAAGAAAAACTAGGTGTAATGGTTTCTCGGATGTCACCAAAACTTCTTTATAAAATGATTCGGAAAACAAAAGTAAAATAAAAAAGTGATTTTGCCGTGCTAAATTGGTGAAAAACCCGCATAGAAGGTTCACCATGGATCAGGATTATCACCGTATTTTAGAAGTCGTCACGCGTTTTCAATTGGTCTTTGATCAGAAAAATTGGGACGCTTTTGATGAGTTGTTGGCAGATCAACTTGAGGTGGACTATTTCCAATTTAGAGGAGAGCCTTTATGTGTCGTGTCTTGTCATGAATATAAAGGTTCTCGGCAGCAAGCATTATCCCATTTACGACTACAGCACAATTTGAGCAATCCTCTGGTTCGGATTGAACAAGATCAAGCATGGCTAGAATGTAATTATCAAATTTATCGTTTTTCAGAAAATGATTATTTTCATTCTTTTGGTCGTTATTATTTTACTTTGGCGAAACAACAAGACCGTTGGAAAATTACCCGAATTTGCCAGCATTTAACTAAAAATATTGGCAATCCACGTATTCATTTTTCTGAGGTTGGGCAGTATTAATCTTTAACTGCTGTTCCATAAGCAAAAACTTCGACCATTCCGCCTTGCATTCCGAGTTCGGTTGTACTCAGCCGAACTCCCATAATATGAGTAGCACCGACACTTTGAGCTTGTTGTTTTAAACGTACAATCGCCTCTCGGCGAGCACGTTCAACAATACTTTCATAACTGGTCAGTCTTCCGCCCAAAACGTTTTTTATAGATGCCAATACATATTTAAAGTAATCATGAGAAATCACAACATTACTGCTAATAAAGTGGCCTGGCTGATCACTCGTTGCAAAACGATTGGTATCAATTCTGATATGGGCAAATTGTTGCTCTTTTTCTAGAAGTTCATTCAAATGTTTTCGTTCAATATGGCGGCCAAAAGCCCAACCAATACTGAAAAGAATGAGAAAAATAACAAGCTGAAAAATAAAATTATCCATTTTCTACCTATGCATTAAATGGATCGGGTAGATGAGGTGCTTGAGGCTGGACAACCACAGCTGTGCCATATACGAATAATTCAGAAGCACCTTGGGCAATATTTGAAGTTGAAAAACGAATACCCACAATTGCATTCGCACCAAGTTGCTGAGCTTTTACAATCATACGCTGCATGGCTTCTTGGCGAGATTCTTCTAATAATTCGGTATAACCCGTAAGTTCACCACCCACGATATTTTTTAAACTTGCCATCAAGTCACGGCCAACATGTTTACTACGAACGGTACTTCCGTAAACAACATCCAGCTGCTTTAAAATTTGGTGGCCTGGAACACTTTCTAAATTACTCAATAACATTGTTTTTTATCAATCTAAATTCTTAAGGTTTCAAGATAAAAAATATTCAGATGAGTTGCAATAAAAAAGCCCACCGAAGTGAGCTTTTATGAATAAGTTATTTAAAACTTATTGCTTTTTAAGTTCAGCGCTAGATGGTTGATTAACCACTGTATCTGAAGTATTTGCTTTTAAACCACCACCTAGAGTTTTGTATAACTCGATTTGGTTGTTTAAGTTTGCTTGTTGAAGCAATAACAAACCTTGTTCTGCTGAATAAGATGAACGCTGTGCATCAAGAACTGTCAAGTAACTATCAATACCAGCACGGAAGCGGGCATTTGAAAGTGTGTAGTTGCGGTTAGTTGCTTCTACTAGACGTTGTTGAGCTGTTAAACGCTCACCAATGTTGGCACGAGTTGCAAGCGCGTCATTAACTTCGCGGAACGCAGACTGAACTGATTTTTCATAATCAGATAATGCAATTTTCTGATCAGTTTCAGAAATTTTTACATTGGCACGACGAGTGCCCCAGTCAAAGATTGGTAAGTCTAAGCTTGGTCCAATTGACCATACAAAACCACCTGACTTAAATAGATCACTTAAGTCAGTTGATGCATAACCTGCAGAACCCGTTAAGCTAATGGTTGGGAATAAACGTGCTTTTGCAGCACCGATATTCGCACCAGCAGCGCTTAAGTTATATTCAGCAGCTTTTACATCTGGACGGTTGTTAAGTAAGTCGCTTGGTAAACCCGCTGTAAATACATTTTGTTGAGTAATGCGTTTTACAGGTTGGGTTGGTAACAAGTTTTGTGGAACTGATTGGCCAACTAACAAGTTCAACAAGTTTTGTGCTTGAGCAATCTGTGTTTTGTAGTTCGCTACATCATTACGCGCAGTTTCTACAGAAATCTGTGCCTGACGTAGTGGAACTTCACTATCGATGCCCACATCAAAACGTTTTTTGTTGAGATTGTAAGAGTCTTGCTGTGCTTTAAGTGTTTGCTCTGCAAGTCTTAAATTCGCGGTTGCGAAAGAATAGTTCAACCATGCTTGAGCCACTTGACTGATTAGACTGATTTGAGTCGAATCACGTGCGCTTTGCGTTGAAAGATAACTATCTAACGCAGCATCTTTTAAGCTACGTACGCGGCCCCAAAAATCAAGCTCATAGGCAGTTACACCCAGACCTACTTGATAAGTAGAGTAGGGGTTATTCGGATCACGGCTTTGAGAAACCTGACGAATTGCACTACCACTTGCTCCGATTGTTGGAAGCTGATTGTTCTGTGTAATTCGATATTGCTGTTGAGCACGTTCGATATTGAGCGTTGCTGTACGTAAGTCGCGGTTGTTGGCAAGTGCCAAATCAATCACTCCGAGCAAACGAGGGTCAGCAAAGAACTGTTTGTAACCCTGTTCAGCAATAGACGTACCAGAAGCGCTATATGCATAGCTTTGTGGAATATCGGTTTTCACGACTGGTTCTGGGCCGCGCATGCTTTGACAAGCTGCCAAAGCAAGCGCAAGTGCAGATACCGCAATGCTACGACCTGAAATAGACCATACGTTTTGCATCACGATTTATGCTCCTGAGTGTTTATGGTTTTTGGTTTGTACTTAAAGATACTACGAATCCACACATAGAATACAGGGATAAAGAAGATACCTAAGAACGTTGCACTGAGTACGCCACCGAGTACACCGTAACCAACAGAATGCTGACTTCCTGCACCTGCGCCTGTTGAAAGGGCAAGCGGAAGTACACCGAAACCGAAGGCAAGGGTAGTCATGATGATTGGACGTAAACGCATTTTTGCGGCATGTAAAGTTGCCTCAATCAGGTCTTCACCTTTTTCCTGCAGCTCTTTTGCGAACTCAACAATCAAGATCGCATTTTTTGCAGAAAGACCGATTACCGCGATCATCGCTACCTGGAAGTAAATGTTATTTGAGAGATTTGGATCTCCTTTAATAATCATACCCAAGTAAGTTAATACGATTGCACCAATAATACCGAGTGGTACCACAAGTAAAACCGAGAACGGAATAGACCAGCTTTCATACAATGCAGCCAAGCAAAGGAAAACGATTAACAATGAAAGCGCATATAAGAATGGAGCTTGAGCACCAGACTCACGTTCTTCAAGTGATAAACCTGTCCATTCATAGTCGAAACCTTGTAAGCCCATAGATGGTAACTTAGCAATAATTTCTTCCATTGCTTTCATCGAGTCACCAGAGCTCACGCCAGGTGCAGGTGTACCTTGAATGTTAACCGATGACACGCCGTTATAACGTTCAAGACGTGGAGAACCATATGTCCATTCGCCAGTAGCAAATGCAGAGAACGGTACCATTTCGCCTTTGTTATTACGTACATACCACTTGTTTAAGTCTTCAGGCATCATACGGCTGCCCGCATCACCTTGAACATAAACTTTCTTCACACGTCCACGGTCAACGAAGTCGTTAATGTATGAGCCACCCCATGCAATACGCATTGTATTGTTAATTTCGGCAATACTCACACCCATGGCACCAGCTTGAGCTTGGTCTACATTAATTTGATACTGAGGTGTATCTTCTTGACCATTAGGGCGAACACCCACAAGACGTTTATCTTGTGCAGCCAAACCTAAGATCGTATTACGTGCGGCAATAAGTTTCTCATGGCCTTGACCACTTGAATCTTTAAGTTGCAAGTTGAATCCGGCTGTTACACCGAGTTCAGGCATTGCTGGAAGCTGTAAAGGCATGATGTAAGATGCGTCTTTAACGATCATATTCAATGCCATACCACGCTGAATCAATGCGCCAATTTGAGTTTCTGGTGAAGTACGTTCACTCCAGTCTTTCAATTTAACGAAGCCGATACCAGCATTTTGACCAACACCTGTGAATGAGAAGCCCGAAACGGTGAAAATCGATTCCACTGTATCTTTTTCATTCATAAAGAAGTTTGTCATGGTGTCAATCACTTTACCTGTACGGTCAAGCGTTGCATTTGGCGGTAATTGAACAAGTGTCATTACCACACCCTGATCTTCTTCCGGTAAGAATGAAGATGGGAGTTTTTGGAACAAGAACACTAGTAAAGCAATAACTACAGCGTAAAGCACGCCAGAGAAGATTTTGCCCTTAAGCATGCGGTTAACACCATTTTGGTAGCTATGCGACATGCGGTCAAAACCATTGTTAAAGCCTCTAAAGAAACGAGCAAAAATATTATTGCTTGGTGTTTTGTTAGGATCATGCTGTTTTAAAATGGTTGCACAAAGTGCTGGTGTAAATGTTAACGCTACAATTAACGATAGAACCATTGCTGTTACAAGGGTAATCGAGAACTGACGGTAAATTACACCAGTTGTACCACCAAAGAATGCCATTGGTACGAATACCGCTGTTAATACGCTTGTGATACCAATTAACGCACCAGAAATCTGTTGCATTGATCGTGACGTCGCCGTGACTGGATCGGTATGCTCTTCACTCATAACACGTTCGACGTTTTCGACCACAACGATGGCGTCATCGACCAGAAGACCAATTGCCAATACCATGGCGAACATGGTTAAGGTGTTAATTGAGAAGCCAAAGATATTAATAACAGCGAATGTACCTAACACAACAACAGGTACAGCAAGTGTTGGAATAATCGTTGCGCGCCAGTTCTGTAAGAACAAGAACATCACAATGAATACTAAAACTACCGCTTCAATTAATGTGTGTACAACACTTTCAATTGAAAGACGAATAAATGGAGTCGTGTCATAAGCTAGTTTATCTGCAAGACCTGTTGGATAGTTCTTACGTAATTCAGATAAACGATGTTCAACAGCTTCTGCGGTATCAAGTGCGTTGGCACCAGTTGCAATTTTAATTGCAAGACCACCAGCAGGTTTACCGTTAAACTTCGAGTCAAACTGATAGTTATCAGAGCCTAACTCTACACGCGCAACATCTTTTAAACGAACTTCAGCACCAGATGCTGTGTTCTTCAAGAAGATATTTTTAAACTGTTCAGGTGTTTGCAGCAAACTTTGTGCATTCACTGTTGCGTTAAGCACTTGACCTTGTACAGCTGGCGCACCACCTAATTGACCTACTGCTACTTGTGAGTTTTGCGCTTGTAAAGCTGTTGCAATATCACTAGGAGTAAGTTGATAACTGGTTAACTTAGCTGGATCAAGCCAAATACGCATTGCGTATGAACCACCAAAGACTTGTACCTCACCCACACCAGCAACACGGCTAAGTGGTTCTTTAATTGATGAGTTTACGTAGTCTTTAATGTCCGAGTCAGAAAGGCTGTTATCTGGTGAGTAAAATGCAATAACTTGCAAGAAGCTTGCGCCAGATTTAGTTACTGTTACACCTTGACGCTGTACATCTTCAGGTAAAAGCGCAGTTGCAGATTGCAGTTTGTTTTGAACCTGAACCTGTGCAATATCTGGATCAATACCTTGTTCAAAGTTTAATTGAATAGAAGCCTGACCGTTACCAGCACTGTTAGATGAAATGTAGCGTAAACCATCTAGACCATTCATTTGTTGTTCAATGATCTGGGTTACAGTGTTTTCAACAGTCTCAGCAGATGCACCAGGATAAGTTGCAGCAATTGTAACTGTCGGTGGTGCAATCGTCGGATACTGTGCAATAGGCATTTTCGTTAGCGTGAGAATACCCGCCAACATAATGACTAATGCAATCACCCACGCAAAAATGGGGCGATGAATAAAAAATTGTGCCATTCAATCTACCCCTTATGCATTAGATGCTTTCTGTTCTGCTTGAGGTTTACCTGATTGAGCCGGTTTTGTCGCATTTGGAGCTGCACCTTGTGGATTCGCTGGTTGAGCTTGGTAAGGTTTTGCTGAAACTTCTTGCCCTTCTTTAACTTTGGCAACACCGTCAACAATCACTTTATCACCAGCTTTAAGACCGTTAGTTACAATCCAGTTTTGTCCTTGAACACCAGAGGTTTCAACAGGACGACTCTCAACAGCACCTTTGGCATTAACAAGCATTGCTACAGCTTGACCTGTAGGTAAACGTGTAATTGCAGCTTGAGGAATCAGGTAAGCATTAGGAACTACACCTTGAACAATCTGTGCAGTGGTATACATGCCTGGAAGTAACAGATGATTCGGGTTCGAGAATACGGCACGTAAAGTAATCGTTCCTGTATCCTGATTTACAGAAGCATCAGAGAAAGCAAGTTGTCCTTCGATTGGATAGGTTGAACCATCTTCGAGCTTCAATTTCACTTTCGTGTTGTTACTATTGTTCAAACTACCTTTGCTAAGTTGTTGACGTAAACGTAATAACTCGGCACTAGACTGGTTAATGTCAACATAGATTGGGTCTAACTGTTGAATCGTCACTAACGGATCAGTTTGGTTGGCAGTCACTAAAGCACCAGCTGTTACAGAAGAACGTCCAGACTGACCAGAAATTGGTGAGCGAATTGTAGAGTAGCCAAGATCTACATTTGCATTCGTTACTTGCGCTTTTGCAGCAGAAACTTGTGCTTCGGCAACATTAACCTGACCAAGTAAGTCGTCATATTCTTGTTTAGATACAGCGTTACTTGAAACAAGTTGCTTATAACGGTTTAACTTAGTACGTAGTGAAGCTAGATTTGCCTGTTGTTGTAAAAGGGTAGCCTTTGCATTTTCAAGCGTTGCACGGTTAGTTCGAGAATCCAGTTCATATAGAGCCTGTCCTTCACGAACGTAACTTCCTTCAGCAAACAAGCGTTTTAAAATCACACCACTTGTTTGAGGGCGAACTTCAGAAATTTGATATGCTGAAGTACGGCCGGAGAGTTCAACGCTTTGTTCAACACTTTGTGGTTGAGCAACAATAACACCTACTTCTGCAGGCGGCATTTTCTGAGCAGTAGCAGCTTGCTGTTTCTCATCGGAGCCTTTGCTACAACCAACAAGTGCGATACTTGTTGCTAATGCGCAAGCAGTAAGGGCAGGAGCCCAAAGCTTAGCCGACATCATTGTTCCACCTCGTTTAGATAAAATCTAAAAATATATTTGTTTTCTACTTAACCTACTTTGTGTTTGTAATAACCAGAGCCAAAGCAGTGCAATCCAAATAAAACCTATGCCCCAACCGGCGAGTACATCTGTTGGAAAATGAACTCCAGCATATATTCTTGAAAGCCCCATGCAGATAAACCAAAGACAGGAAATCAAAATGATATAAGGAGAGTTAGTGTTGGGCTTATGGCATAACATTATGATTGCCATACAAGCCAGTGTTGATGCATAAACACTATGTGCACTTGGGAACGATGCACCATAACTTTCGACAATATGATATGCCTGTGGAGGTCTTGGACGGTCAACACACCACTTGAGCAGCCAACCCGTGATGATACTGCCAAGAACACCCACGCTAATGAAAATAACAGTAATATATTTTTTATACCATGCTTGATATATACACACCAATAAGGATAAAAAACATACAAAAGGCATACCACCTACACGTGCTAGAAAGGTCGTAATAGAGTTAAGATAATCTGATCGATTTTCACTCAATATTTGAACGGTGAGAAGATCCAAAGATTGAAGTCTTGGTACAAAAAGACCAAGAACACCTAATCCTAAAAAAATACAACCAATAAAAAGCAATAAATAGGGCATGTATATACCTTTGCTTGTTCAAGCAGTGTCTACTACTGAAAGCCGTTAAAAGTGTACTTGCCAGTACACTTTTTTTCAAGCCTGATAGATCATCGTAAATTCATTTTGAAAATTTTTTAACATTTGGAAAAACAATCACAACAAAATTGACGAAAATCACATTTTGTGTACAAAGCAAAATTCTTAGTGGTCTGCTTTTTTCCCGTTATTTGTTGAGGTGTTTTCTTCAAGTTCTAATGGTTGTTTTGGTGGCCAGAAAAAATCGCTTGGGCGAGTTAAAAAATGGGTCATGACCAATTTGGCTAAAGGTTTCCATTGTTCAAAGCGGACTCGACGCGCTCGTAATGCCACAATAATCGTTAAGGTGAAACTCACAAATAAGTTAGTGAGACCAATGCATAGTACACCAAGAAAGGACACGATAATCAGTCCGATATCTGGGCTGCCGTTAATAGTCATTAAACCTTGAATAAAGTTAGCGGATGCAAAGGCAATATGGCGAATATCTAAAGGTAGACCTAGGATAAAGCCTATGGTCCCCATACTTCCTAGCATAATACCGAATAAGAAGTTACCGGCTAACGCACCTAAATTACGTTCAATATATTCAGCAAAACGGTTAAGGCGATCTTGCCCAAACCAGCTAGCTAAACGGCGATGTGCTCTTAGGCGCGGGCCGACTTTTCGGTAAACAGCCATGTTGTCAAAGTATCCTGCAATGAGACCTGACAAAAACAAACAGACTCCAGCAATTGCTGCATGTGGAACTGCTAGTGAAGTGAATGGATTTAGACTGTGTAGAAGATAAGTGGCTTTAGTATGGGTTAATAACGGTTCATCAAGATAAAATTGCCATGCAAAAGTGATGAGTGCCGCAGTAGGAATCGCAATTGAAATATTGCCCAAAATAGCAATAAATTGCGTTCGGATAATATTAATAATAAGCGCCGCTAACTCTGCAATTTGAGCCGTTTTAGAGCCTTTACGTTGCTGTACTGTTGCAGCAAGAGCCGCCGCCGTCATAGCGGGCTGCTTAGTCGCAACTGTAAAATGCAGAACATGAATCAGAATGAAACCTAGGGAATAATTCATACTGAAAGTAAAAGCTTGCATGAGCGGGGCCATTGTCATTCTTGCAGCAAGAATTTTTAAAGATGCCATAAAGGCAATAATGACACCTGCACCAGCGGCAGCTTTATACATTCCCCAAAAGCCTTTGGTATCCGTACTTACGTAATGTTCACCTGTTCGGCTGGCATTTTCTGTAACTTGAAAGGCAATGAGTTCACTAGTCGTACTGAGTAATGAGCGAACACTTTTTTCGCTGTAATGTGCCTTGGTTAAATCGGAAATCAGATGTCCTAAAGAAACATATTTTCCTTTAGTGTTATCTACGACCAGATAAAGTAATAACTCAATTCGATCAAGACATTGCTCAAGTAATGACAGTAAGTAAGTCAAACTTAAGCTGACACCAATTCTTTTGGTCGCACGACGAATCTTTAAAACGACATCTCGGCACTGTTCCAACATAACAAATGCTTGTGATGCATCGGGCGGGGAAATAACTGCAATTTCATGTTCAGAAATTTCTTGTTTTTTATACTTTTCAATAAACTCAATAATTTCACGGTTCTGAACTAAAAACGGCGACTCATATTCTGTTAATTCTGGCTGAGCGTTAATAAATTCGGGATAAAGACCAATTCCACTAATTCGATAAGATAAGACTGTAATGGCTTTAATCATTTCACTTTGAATGACTAACTTCTCATCGACATTACTTTGGCTTTGCCCAATAAGACTAAATAAATTTGCCCAATCTTCATCATCAATATTATTGAGCCAGATTTTGTCACTTTCTAAATAGAAAATTTTTCCAATTAATATTTTGAGTTGGCTCGCATCTTCTATTAAAGGTAAAAAATGTGCTCCGAGTCTTTGCCCAAGCTGGTTCCAGAAACCATCTAAAGACAAAATTCCACTATCAGCATATAAACTAACTTGCTTATAGCGATTAATTAAACGTAATAAAAAAGTTTGTAGTAAGAAGGGCGCTGTAGGTGTGCGCAAAAGACTTTCAATAAAAGCCTGTATTTTTTTCTTAATTTCATCCGTATCTTGTGGGTTGGATGGTCGGATGACATTGACGAGTTCAATCAGTAGATTTTCATCAATGACAGCTTGAGGATCCTCAAGCTGCTTCTCTATTTTTAAAAAAAGATCTGAAAAATTTATATGCATAGGCAAAATAATATCTATTGTATTCGATGTAACGCAAGCTGAGTTAAGTTAATCAAAGCCTGACGATACGGTGTATCGGGTAGGTTTGATAAAGCTTGCAGTGCTGCTTCTGTTTCTTCTTGGGCACGTTGGTTGCAATAATCTAAAGCACCAGACTTCTGTACAATTTCGATGACCTGAGATAGTTGGTCTACTCCACCGGTTGCGATACTGCGACGAATAATCGCATGCTCTTCACCTGTTGAGCGTGCTAATGCAGAAATTAACGGTAAAGTTGGCTTACCTTCCATTAAATCATCACCAATATTTTTACCTAATGTTTCAGCATCAGAGGTGTAGTCTAAAATATCATCAATAATTTGGAATGCATTACCAAAATGACCGGCAAACAATCTTAATGGCTCACGATACGCTTCTTGCCCCGCCAAAATAGCAGCACCTTCTGTAGCCAGCTCAAACAGGCGAGACGTTTTACCATGAATAATTTTTAAATAAGTTTCTTCAGTTGTATCTGGTTGATGCTGTGATTGAAGTTGTAATACTTCACCTTCAGCAATTTCACATGTACCTGTTGAAAAGTCTTTCAATAAAGTCATGTTGTTTAAATCGACCAGTAAATCGAAAGCACGGGCGATCAGGAAGTCACCGACTAAAACAGCTGTCTGATTGTTCCATGTAGCATTTGCTGTAGGGCGACCACGACGAAGGCCAGATTCATCTACCACATCATCATGGACCAGTGTCGCGGTATGTAACATTTCAATGATTGCAGCTAAACGCTGTGCATTTGCCATGTTATCTAAACCACAAGCACGTGCTGCAAGCAAACACATGATTGGACGCATACGCTTTCCGCCAGCTTCAACGACGTGTTTGCTGACAGACATGACTAAACCGACTTTTGAGCTAATTCCTTCATTAATCAAGTGATCCATCGCAGCGAAGTCTGAAGCAACAGGCGCAAGAATGTCTTGCTTGAAATCGATGACCATATGAAGAAAAACCCCGTATTGGTAGATAAGTGGCGTTAGTGTATCAATTAAAGATGTGTTGCACAGGTTAACAAGTGGCTGATATTAATCATTTCTATTGTTTTTAAGCGTTTTTTGTTCTTTATTTAAGCAAAATACGATGTTTTCGGCAAAACAATAAATTTAATGACATCAGCATTAATACAACTTGTTCTTGACGCAATTTGTGTTTGGAACTGTATTTTAATTTTCATTCAGAATCAATGAAAACTGCTAAATTCCAGTCCAAGCTGTTTGATTTTGTAAGAATAGGGGATCATGCTTTACTGATAGATAGAAAATACTTGTCGTTTGATCAAATTTCACTTAAAATCTGTCGCCTTGTATAACCCCAGTGGCGATCGTTTTAAGATCGATATATCCCTTTATCGACACGACGACACGGGCTGATTGGAGTACATTATGTACGCAGTAATCCAAAGCGGTGGTAAACAGCACCGTGTAGTTGAGGGCGAAACCCTTAAAGTTGAATTATTGAAAGCTGAATCTGGTGCGACTATTACATTTGATGATGTATTAATGGTTGTAAACGGTGACAACATTCAAATCGGTGCTCCAGTTGTAGCTGGCGCTAAAGTAACTGCAGAAGTGATTGGTCATGGTCGTCACGACAAAATCCGCATCATCAAAATGCGTCGTCGTAAACACTACCGTAAACAACAAGGTCACCGTCAATGGTTCACTGAGTTGAAAATTACTGGTATTTCAGGCTAATCACGAGGAGTAAGAGACATGGCAACTAAAAAAGCCGGTGGATCGACGAAGAACGGTCGTGATTCAAACCCAAAAATGTTAGGTGTTAAAGTTTACGGCGGTCAAGCTGTAACTGCTGGTAACATCATCGTTCGTCAACGTGGTACAGAGTTCCACGCTGGTGCAAATGTTGGTATGGGCCGTGACCATACTTTATTTGCTACTGCTGACGGCGTAGTAAAATTCGAAGTGAAAGGTCAATTTGGCCGTCGCTACGTAAAAGTTGAAACTGTATAAGTTTTAGCTCGAAAAAAGCCCACATTTTGTGGGCTTTTTTTATGGCATTTATTTTTATTCATCTTCATCATGATGAATGAAATTCTACAAACAACATGAATAACATAACAAAATATCTTATTTTCTCAATGATTAGCACAGAGTTTGTCGGTTAATATGAGTCTTGAATTAAGAGCTTACTCAGTTTCATAACTATGAAAGAGAGTAAGTTGTCTTACAGCAACTAAAAAGGTGATGACATGAATATGCTTCGTAAAACTATGTGTGCTATTACACTTAGCGCGTCAGTGCTTGCTCCTGTAATGAGTACTACAGTGTTTGCTGCGCCTGTAGCAGCACCGGAGCAACAGGCAATTGGGAACCTGGTTAATCAGTTATCAGGTTTACAGCGTTTGACTGCCGACTTTGAACAAACAACTAAAGCCAATACAAAAACTGTGGCACAGAAAAAGAGTTTAAGTGCACAGCATATGAACCAGACATTTAAAGGCTCAATGAAAGTTGAGCGTCCGGGGAAATTTTATTGGGAAACAGTAAGTCCTGCTAAACAAACTATTGTAACGAGTGGAAAAACAGTTTGGATCTATGATCCGGATTTACAACAAGCGGTCCGCCAAAGCTTAGATGATCAGGTTGCAGATACACCAGCATTATTACTCTCTGGTAATACCAACCAAATCATGAAGTCTTATCGTGTAACACAACCCGATAAATCTAAACTTTATTTCACCTTATTCCCTAAAAAAGAAGATGGGGCATTCCAAAGCTTAACAATTAGCTTCGGAGCAAATAAAGCGCCTACACTTATGGTATTACAAGACTCATTAGGTCAAACCACCTATGTACGCTTTAAGAATGTTAAAGTAAATGCTTCAATTCCGGCATCAGTCTTTAACTTTACGCCGCCAAAAGGTACAGATGTTATTGACCAATAATTAAAGCCTCTTCAAAAAAGCTACCGTAAAAGGTAGCTTTTTTTATATAAGAGAGACAGATACATTTTTTAACCCCGTCTTATTCTTACGCTTTGTATAGTGTTAGAGGTAAATTCATGGGGATTATTATGCGACTTTACGATAAGAAAATTATTTGTATTCTTCCATTAATGGCTGCAATGGCAATTGTGACTGGTTGTCAACCAAAGTCAGCAGCCAAAGAAGAGCAGGCTGCTTCGACTGCAAAAGTTAAAGAAACGAAAGAGGCTGGTGTTCCTGTAATTCAAGCAAAAGTAATCCCAGTAAAATTGTCAAAATCAAAAGTTTGCTTAGAAGATGGTTGTACTGAGTATGATTTTCAAACAGTACAGACCAATCAAAAATGGATTAATGATTACTTCACCAATCGTATAAAGAAAGCAGATCCGAATGCTTTTGCAAATTTAGCCGATCAACCAGTTGAAGTACCTGAAGGTGAACCAAGTTCAAGTCAGAGTGCAATTTATGTTCGCTATTTAGGGCAAAACTATAATCTTGCCACCTTTGCATTACAGACTTATTCGTACTCAGCTGGTGCTGCACACGGCATGTCTCATCAAGAATTTGTAAATTTTGACTTATTAAATAAAAAGCACATTACTGTTGCTGAACTTATTCAGCCAGATGTTGAAAAACAGTTGGTTGATGCTCTTTTTGAAGCAAATACAAATTGGCTTCAAGCACACAATATTAGCCGTGAAAAACTTCAGCTAAGCGATAATTTCTACTATGGTGCTAATGGCATTGTATTTGTCTATCCAATTTATGAGCTGGCTTCATATGCAGAGGGAATGTCTGAATTAACGCTGCCATATTTTGAAGCGGGTAAGTTCATTAAACCTGAGTATTTGCCAAGTGTGCCAAACTATAACTTTTAAAATAAGTGATCTATTCTAAGAATTGTGTGAAAGCTATTCGTTATGAATATGATCACTATATTTTTTAGTGTTAAGGCCTTACACTATAGCCAGTTTTTTACCCATATTATGATTGATTATGATCGACCCTAAGTTACTCAGAAATAATATTGAAGCCGTTAATGCGGCTTTGGCAAAACGCGGTGTTCAATTAGATGTTCAAGAATGGGCTTCTTTAGAAACTCGCCGTAAAGATTTGCAATCAAAAACTGAAAAATTGCAGGCAGAACGTAATGCCGGTGCAAAACAAGTGGGTCAGATTAAAAAATCCGGTGGTGATGCTTCTGAGATCATGGCGCGTATGCAAGCCATTGGCGACGAAATCAAAGCTGCTGAAGTTGCTTTGTCAGAGTTACAAAACGAGATTGAACAAAAAGCGTTGAGTATTCCTAACTTACCAGATGAGTCTGTTCCTGCTGGTAAAGATGAAGATGATAACGTTGAAATCTCAAAATGGGGTACGCCTCGTCAGTTTGATTTTGAAATCAAAGATCATACTGACTTAGGTGAGTGGATGGGTGGTTTAGAGTTTGAAACTGCTACTAAATTGACTGGTTCACGTTTTAGCGTACTGAAAGGTTCTTTAGCGCGTCTACAACGTGCGTTAACACAGTTCATGCTTGATACCCATACTTTAAAGAATGGCTATACAGAAGCTTACGTGCCTTATTTGGTAAATGCTGATTCACTTCGTGGTACAGGTCAGTTGCCAAAATTTGAAGAAGATTTATTCAAACTTCAAGGTGAAAAAGAATATTACCTCATCCCTACAGCAGAAGTTCCAGTTACTAACTTCGTTCGCGATGAGATTATTGATACCGAACGTTTGCCTTTAAAATATGCAGCGCATACGCCATGTTTCCGTAGTGAAGCTGGTTCTTATGGTCGTGATACCCGTGGTTTAATTCGTCAGCATCAATTTGATAAAGTTGAGATGGTGCAAATCGTTAAACCTGAAACATCTATGCAAGCACTTGAAGAGCTTACTGCACATGCTGAGGGCATTTTGCAGGCACTAGGTTTGCCATATCGCAAAATTTTGCTCTGTGGTGGGGATATGGGCTTTGGTGCTACCAAAACTTACGACTTAGAAGTTTGGGTTCCAAGCCAAAATACTTATCGGGAAATCTCTAGTTGCTCTAATATGGGTGATTTTCAGGCACGCCGCATGAAAGCACGCTACAGAATGGATCAAAAGAAGACCGAATTGGTGCATACACTAAATGGTTCAGGTCTGGCAGTTGGACGTACTTTGCTTGCTGTAATGGAAAATTACCAACGTCAAGACGGTTCTATCGAGATTCCAGAAGTATTACGCCCATATATGGGTGGTGCAACGTTTATTGACTAAGCTTTGCATCTAAATTGTGCACGGTTTTTGCTTAACCCAAATCAGATGATTAATGTAGAGGTTTAAGGTGGATATTTTTCCAATCTCTTTAAAGTTGCAACAGCAACATTGTCTGATTGTGGGTGGTGGGCATATTGCATTGCGCAAAGCAAATCTTTTAGCCAAAGCGGGAGCAGTAATCGATATTATTGCTCCTGCAATTGAAGAGCAGCTTTTACATTTAGTCAAAACGACAGGCGGAGAGTATTTTGCCGAGTCCTTTGCTGAAAAAATATTAAATACACCATATCGATTGGTGATTGCTGCAACTAATGATGCGCAAGTGAATAAAGCTGTTTTTGAACAATGTGAAGCGCGTAATTTATTGGTCAATAGTGTTGATGATATTCCACATTGTCGCTTTATGGTTCCAGCTATTATTGATCGTTCTCCGTTAATTATTTCTGTCGCTTCAAATGGTGCATCACCAGTTTTATCAAGACAACTTCGTACTCAAATAGAAACAATTGTTCCGCATGGCATGGGTAAGTTGGCTGAGTTTTCTGGTCAGTGGCGTAAGCAGGTAAAAGAAAAAATTCCCAATCCAGATGAGCGTCGGATTTTTTGGGAAAACCTCTATGCTAGCCCATTGAAAGAACAAGTTTTCAATGACAATTTAGAAGTTGCAAATGGTTTGATTCAGCAAGCCTTAACAGAATGGACTGCACCTAAAGGTGAAGTTTATTTGGTAGGCGCTGGACCGGGTGATCCGGAGTTACTGACACTAAAAGCATTACGTCTTATGCAGCAAGCTGATGTTGTGATTTATGATCGTCTTGTTTCTGCGCCCATTTTAGAGCTTTGCCGTCGTGATGCGACTAAAATTTATGTCGGTAAAGCCCGTTCAAATCACTCCGTTCCCCAAGATGGTATTAATGCTTTACTGGTTGAATATGCTCAAAAAGGAAAGCGTGTTTGTCGTTTAAAGGGTGGTGATCCATTTATCTTTGGACGTGGTGGTGAAGAGATTCAAGAGCTCGTTGAGGCGAATGTCACTTTCCAAGTTGTACCAGGTATAACAGCAGCATCAGGCTGTTCAGCTTATGCGGGCATTCCATTAACACATCGTGATTATGCACAAAGTGTTCGTTTCTTGACTGGGCATTTAAAGGAAGGTTCACCTGAACTTCCTTGGAATGAGCTAGTTTATGAAAATCAAACTTTAGTTTTATATATGGGGCTAGTTGGTTTGGAGCGTATTTGTGAACAACTTATTGCTCATGGCCAACGTGCTGATATGCCGGTAGCTTTAATCTCTAAAGGAACCACACCAGACCAGAAAGTTGTGGTTGGAACATTAGCTGATATCGCAACAAAAGTGTCTGAACATCATATCGTAGCACCGACTTTAACCATTATTGGTGAAGTGGTGAATTTACGTGAACAGTTAAAATGGCAATAAGTTCATTTGAGTTTATTGCTGGTTATTAAAGTCGAGAAAATTTGTGATTCATGTTGTCCTATACGAGCCTGAAATTCCTGCCAATACAGGCAATATCATTCGTTTATGTGCTAATACTGGTGCACAGCTACATTTAGTCAAGCCTTTAGGTTTTGAATTGGATGATAAAAAGCTCAAACGGGCAGGCCTTGATTATCATGAATGGGCACGTATGCAAATTTGGGACAACATAGAACTTTGCCTTGCCGACTTGAAAGCTAAAGGTGTCGAGCATGTTTTTCCACTCACCACTAAAGGTTCTGCAACTCCGCATACAGTTGATTTGAATCGACCTGTGGCTTTACTGATGGGACCAGAAACACGCGGTTTGCCTGAGCATGTTCGCTTGATGTTTCCACAAGAACAGTGGATTCGTTTGCCAATGGCTGAAAACTCAAGAAGTTTAAATTTATCTAATGCAACGGCTGTGATTGTTTATGAAGCATGGCGTCAGCAGGGTTTTAAAAACTTAGGATAAGTTAATAGTTTTTAAATAAAAATAAGGCCACAGTTGTGGCCTTATTTGTTTTTAGATGTCTTATTTGGGGAAAACAACACCACTTGCTAAATCATAATTTGTTGGTGAGTTGGTATAGACCGATCCAAGTCGAACTGCAAAGAACCAGCCTAATGTACCTTGGTCTTGAATCCGATTTTCAAAAATATAAGGCTCATCTGTTTCGGATGCAGCATCTTCAATAAATACTTTATATTCAATAGGTCCTGTATTTTCACTGTCGCGCTCAAATAGATAACCATCAATATTAAAGAAGCCTAGGTTATTGTTCGCGTCGACTAATCTGTAACCTTCAGCTGCCTGTTCTTTAAGAAGTTTTTCAAGTTTAATTGCATCATCCTTGTTGAAAGGAATATGTTGTGGAACTTCAAAATAACGATATGCATAGGTTCCGTTATGGGTACTGCTATTTACGCAAGTAGGTACATAGAAGGTTCCATTCGTTGTGCCATTATTAGTGAATTCTGAGTTTGCGTAAATTAGCTTACAACCTTGTGCACCAAGTTCATTGAAGGCATTTAGAATACTTGTGCGAGAAGTGTTGGTTAAGAAGCGATTAGAATACGAATAGGTTGCAGGTTTCTTATCATTTTTCACAAATAAATATTTATCTGTATCAGATGTAACCTCGCCAAATGAAAGCTTATATATATAGCCTAAGCTACCTTGTTTATTTAACTCATTCACCCATAGTAAATAACGGTTTGCTACTGAATTAGTTTTAACATCAACTGTTTTATAGGTGTATGTGTCAGTGGATTTATTGTTTTTAACATATAAATTTTTATACAGCGCAAAGCTTCCATCCGGATTATCTAATCTTACAGATGGCGTGAGAAGAGCGTAGCCTTGGCGTCCTTGATCATTAAGTTGACTTAATACGTCTGCCCAAGATTCCTTATTATCTCCTAGTCTAAAACTTGCTGTTGCCAATACTTGAGTTGGCTTTTGCATGCTTGCTGGTGGAGTTGTTTTTGTGAAGCAGGTATTTGTGAGATCAAAGTTTGCTTGCTGCAAATAATTATGTATCGCATTTGGTTCATCTGTAGGAACTAGACAGAATTGGTTTGCATTTTTAAACCCTAAAATAGCTGGCTGTTTCTGCGTTAGCTTTCCTGCTACTACAAGCTGCCAATCTACTTTGTTATAGCTTGAGGTTTGTACTGTCTGAGGTGCTCCAATATTTGAAACCAGACTAAAATCTTCAGCTTGGCGGTAACTTGCAACAATGTTACCTGTACAGTTCGATTCATTCTCATAACGTACTGTTTCACTGGCAAATCGCACGCTGTTATCAGAAACCTTAATGACATTCATTTTTAGAGCAGAACCGTTAATACAACCTCCTTTGCCTGCTAACCAACTTCCAACAAAGCGATCCGCTACACTTGTTGGTGTTGGTGTTGGTGTTGGTGTTGGTGTTGGTGTTGGTGTTGGTGTTGGTGTTGGTGTTGGTGTTGGTGTTGGTGTTGGTGTTGGTGTTGGTGTTGGTGTCGGTGTCGGTGTCGGTGTCGGTGTCGGTGTCGGTTCCGAATCGTTATCATCAGATCCGCAACCACTTAAAGCTATAAAAATCAAAGCAATGCTGCTTCCTTTTAGTATGTTATTCATCACATGAACCCTTTTTTTATTAAAAATGTGAAAATTTAACATTTTTAAAATAGATCAATTATAATGCAGTTGTAAAGATCAAATTTGAAAAAAGGTTCAACATGGCAGCTTATAATCAAATTGAAATATTCGAACAAAGCCAAAAATGGTTTGACCAGTTGCCATTAGAGTGGAAAAACTGGCTTGAAGAAAACTTAGAAAAAGGGTGTGGAGTTGAACAATTAGTCGATGTATTAAAAGCAAATGGATTTGAACCAAAGTTTGAAATGAATGATTTGAAATTTCAGACTTTATTGGATCATGATCAAGAGTGGATAATTGAACAAGTTTTAAATGAGGTAACGTCTTCGGAAATTATAAAAATATTAATAGAGCAGGGGCATGATGGTTTAAAAGTAAAAGAATATTTAAATAATTTAGAAAATAATAAGTTATATAAAATTTTGAAGAAAAAGCATCATCAACTTAAAAAACGTGAATGGTTAATAGAAACTGTAGATCAATTAGCACAGCTAAACTCTGACTATAGTAAAGAAATTCCTTCAATTACTGCTCCACGGTTCTCTGGTTTTATAAAGGATTACTATAGTCAACATCGCCCTGTGATTTTAAAAAAAGGAATAGAACATTGGCCAGCTTTGCACAAATGGTCTCCGCAATATTTTGCTTCTAAATTTGGCCATCATTTAGTTGAGGTTCAGATGAATAGAAATTTAGATGAACAGTTTGAAAGACATTCTCCATCATTAAAACAAAAAATGAAGATGGCAGAGTTTGTATCAAAAGTTATGTCAGTTGATGCTAGTAACGATTTTTATATGACTGCAAATAATGCATCAAATAGTCATCAGATGCTTCAAGAATTATTTTCAGATATAGATGATTTTGCAGATGGTTACTGTGATTTGGCTTTAAAGGATGACCGTAGTTTTTTATGGTTTGGACCTAAAGGAACATTTACACCTTTACATCATGATTTAACGAATAATATGTTAGTTCAAATTTATGGGAGCAAAAAAGTAACTTTAATTCCTGCATTGCAAGTTCCTCATCTATATAACGATCATTGGGTATTTAGTGAGTTGAGTGATACAAATAAAATTGATTTTGAAAAATATCCTTTAGCAAAATCAATTACTCCTGTTGAATGTATTTTGAATGCAGGGGAAGCTCTATTCATCCCGATTGGTTGGTGGCATAGCGTAGAAAGTTTGGATGTCTCAATTAGTATTTCTTTTACCCATTTTAATGCACCAAATCATTATGTAGATCGGTTTCCCAAAGAGGTCTAAGAATGAAAATTGCATCTTAAACCGTTCAGTGTGACAATTGCTCGGCCCATACTGTTTTTCAAATATGAAGGAAAATTGTTACTCTATGACCACACTCCAAACGAACAATGCAGAACTTAATCAAAAGCAGGTATTAATGTTAATGGAATACCTGACGCAATGGTTAATTCGTTCAGGAGTGGGATATAACGACTTTGTAACTGCTTTAAAACCTGTTTTCTATCAACAGGCTTTAAGTGAGCTAGAGCGTATAGAGCAAAAGCCAACTGATTCAGCAGTCAGTTTACTTTCAGGGTTACATCGCAAAGACGTAAATGCATTTAAAAAGGCAATGCAGGCTGGACAGCCTTTAACAGAGGCCAAAGTAGCAGAGCCAGTAAGTGTTCCTGCTCGGGTGATTGGTTTGTGGCTTGCAGAGGGATTGGCAGAAAAAATTCCATTTGTAAGTAATGATCAGGTTAGTTTTGAAAATTTAGTAAAGAAATTCTCAACTGAAAAGCATCCAAGATCTATTTTGAATGAACTCGAACGCCTAAATATTGTGAAAGAAGAAGATGGCCTTGTGATGTTGCAGCAGCGTAGTTTTATGCCTGATGTTGAGCAATTCGAGGTTCGAAAATTATTAACAAATAACTTAGAAGCACATTTAGCTGCAGGAGTTCATAATTTATTTCAGCCCGAAAAAGAACCCTATTTAGAACAAGCAATTTTTGCTGATGAACTAACAGATGAATCGATCACTATACTTAAAGAAGCAAGTTTACGTTTATGGGAAGATTTATCACTACAAGTACTTAAATTAGCTATTGAACGTTGTGCACTCGATGAAGGAAAAGAGGGTGCAACAAAAACTTTCCGTTTCGGAGCTTATCAATATGACGAAAACAACTTATAAAAAATTAATAATATCCATGAGCTTCATTTTGACAGGTGGTCTTTTAACCGCTTGTGGAGAGGATTTATTCGCAGGTGGTGCAAGTTTAGGGGGATCAGGATATCCGACTAAACCTGGTAAACCGGGTGATTTTGAAACACCGGCCGATGGAGAGAAAGGCGACTCAAAAGATAATGAAATTTGGTTGCCTGCACCCGTTGAAGATGGCTGTAATGGCTTACATCGCAAACTACAGTTTCTCAATAATGTAACGCGGGAACCCATAGAAAAAGAAACTGTTTTTAAATATGCACAGCAGTTAACTCTAAACGGTACTCTGGCTTTGCAGATTACTCAAACTAATAAGGGATTAGAGAAAATACAAGAAAAACAACCTGCATGTTATGTACCTTTAGAACTCTATTTACTTGGAAACATGAAGCGCTCTTATCCAGAAAATGAGTGTAAAGAGACTCAAACTTACGAATATCTGCCAGGTGAAACCAAAACTTTTATTGTCAATTATCCAGCATTTGACGTCATGAATGGTACTTGGAAATATGGTCTAGAAAGCAACTATTTGAAGAATGATCAAGAGTTAAAGCAATGTGAACCTTTAACTATCCAATTTAAAATAAGTGCACCACCTGAGCCGATTAAAATTAATTAAGTTGAGCCACTCATGAGCGATAAAATTTTAAAGGAAGTATGAGTTAAGCTTGCTCTAGCACTTTTTCATCATAAGTCATTTGGGCTGCTAAAACCTGTTCAATATTGGTTTCGGCCCATTCCTTTAATTGGAACGCCATTGAAGCGACATTTTGTCCCAGTGAAGTTAGTGAGTAATCAACACGAATAGGAGACGTATTCTGAATTTTACGCTCAATAAAACCATCTCTTTCCAGCATTTTTAACTTCTGTGATAAGACTTTAGGCGAAATACCTTGAATATTCTTTTTGAGCAAGTTGAAGTGCTGAGTTTCCTCTTCAAGCACATTTAAAATTAATAAAACCCACTTATCTGCAATTTTTTCAAAAAATAAACGAGCAGGGCAATGTTGTTGAAAAACATTATATTTTAGACATTCATTCATACTATTTACCTACTAATTTCTTAAAAAATTACCATAGTTACCAGTTAGTAACTAATTGACACCTAGTTTCTAAAATATATCATAAAGTGGAATTTAATAAAACAAAGGTTTGCTCCCATGTCTAACTCTAATATCGCGGTTGTATATTTCTCTGGTTATGGCCATACCAAAGTAGTGGCTGAAACGTTTGCAAACGAAATTAATGCTCAGCTCATCCAAATTGATCAAGAAGGTAATATTACTGAGCAAGATTGGCAGACATTAAATGATGCGAAGGGGATTGTTTTTGGTGCTCCGACTTATATGGGTACAGCACCATGGCAGTTTAAAAAGTTTGCTGATGCAACTTCAAAAGTTTGGTTTACACGTGGTTGGCAAGATAAAGTATTTGCAGGCTTTACAAACAGCGCGAGCTTAAATGGGGATAAGCAGGTTACGCTTATTCAATTACAGACTTTAGCATCGCAACATGGTGGAATTTGGGTGAGCCTTGGTTTATTACCAGCGAATACAAAAGATGCAACACGTGAAGATGTAAATAACTTAGGTGGTTCAGTTGGACTTTTAGTTCAATCACCTTCTGATGCAAGTGTAGAGGAAGTCCCTGCTGGAGACCTTGAAACAGCGAAACTCTATGCTCAACGTGTACAAAATATTGTGAACAAAATTTTTGGTTAATTTGACCATAAAAAAGGCGCTTTAAGCGCCTTTTTTATGAGGGATGGTTATTCATGTTCATTATGTTGAGGTGCTTGATATTTAAAACCTTTAGTTTTATAACCTAGGTATAAAATACCGAACATTGCCCACCATAATCCATATTTCAAGGCTGTCTCTTCAATCTCAAGCCATAGAGCGAAAATACTGAAGAAGCCAAGAAGTGGAATAATTACAAAGTTAAAAATATCTTTGAAATTCTTTGTGCGGCCATCACGTAAAGCATAGCGTGAAATCACTGATAAATTAACAAATGTGAATGCAGTTAACGCACCAAAGCTAATCATTGAAATGACAATATCTAAGCTCATGAAACCTGCTGCTAGTGCTACAACACCAACAATAAGAATATTGTATGAAGGCGTATAGTTCTTTGGACTAACATGACCAAAGATTTTTTTATTGATTACACCATCACGTCCCATTGCATACATTAAGCGCGATACACCTGCATGAGCTGAAATACCAGATGCCATGACAGTAATAATTGCAAAAGCAAGAACGTATGATTGAAATAATGAACCACCTACAAGTAATAAAATGTCTGGCTGTGTTGCTGCAACATCTTCAAAGTAGTTTTTAGGATCATGTGGGAAGTAAATTTGCATGAAGTAAGTACTGATGACAAAGATTACACCAGCGATAAGTGCTGTTAAGAAAATCGCTTTAGGTAATGTTTTCTCAGTGTCTTTTGTTTCTTCTGCTAAAGAACTTAAAGAGTCGAATCCAGTAAACGAGAAGCAAAGTAATGTTGCACCAGTGACTAATGCCCCTACGGATGTCAACTCATTCCAGAAAGGCTCTAAGCTCCATAACTGATAACGGGTTGCTTCTGTAATTGGACCTTCTGCATTATAGCCCATTTGTAATTTGCTATAGACTAGATAAGTAAATATGCCGATCACGAGTAATTGTACAAATACAATCAGGCTATTAAAATTAGCAACAAAGCGTGCGCCACGTAAGTTAATACCAGTCATGAAAGCGGTTAATACAATTACCCATACCCAATGATTGACTGTAGGAAATAATGCATCAAGATAAATACCAGCCAAAATAATATTGACCATTGGTGAAAGCAAATAATCTAACCAAGATGACCAACCCACCATAAAACCAACATTAGGGTGAATTGATTTTTGTGCATAGGTATAAGCTGAACCTGAAGATGGATAGCGCTTAATCATATGTCCATAACTAATCGATGTTAGCAAAATGGCAATTAATGCAAAAATGTACGAAGTTGGAACATGGTAATGACTTTCTTCGGAAACTAGACCGAATGTGTCAAATAATGTCATTGGCTGAATATAGGCTAAACCAATAATAATAATATGCCAAAGACCTAGCGTTTTTCGTAGCTTAACTACAGACGGAGTCCCAGAGATAGTTGTCAACGGCGTTATCCTCATAATCGTTGATCAAGGATCAGCTTGGTGTTAAGGATCGTTTGAGACGAACGATCCCCCCTACAGAAAAAGATAAAGTGCGCCAATCTATCCTAAATTGATGCAAATTGTCAGTACTTTCATCGATTTTTTAGCAAATTTTTTGCCATATTTACAAATAAAATGATGAATATAGATTCACATCTATAAAAAAGGTCCTGATTTTATATAAAAATCAGGACCTTATGGGGGATTTTTGATTTAACTTATCTTATTACCATGCCTTTTGTAAAATATCGCGGATATCTTTTAGGCTTGCTTCTTTAGGATTGTAAATAATTGAGCCGTCATTTAGTGCTTTTTCTGCAACTTCATCGAGCTGTGCTTCAGTTACTTTGCCAGTTTCACGTAAAGTACGTGGTAACTTGGTTAAGGTAAATAAACGATCACGCATCGCTAAAATTGTTGCAATCGCTCTGTCTGCACGTTGAGTTGCTGGAGTTTGTGCATAGATATCAGCACCAGCTAATGGCAATAGTAATTCACCAATTTTCTGGCCATTTACCTGCTTATTATATTCAAGGACATATGGTAAGAATAAATTCATACATAAACCGTGAGGCAGGTGAGCAACAGCACCTAAAGCATGACCTAAAGAATGTACAAGGCCTACCATTGAGTTAGAGAATGCAATACCTGCCATTGTAGAGGCTTGTGCTAGTTCTAAACGACCTTGTGAGTCATTTGGGTTTTCTAGGACATTAAATAGGTTTTCACTAATCTTTTTAATTCCAGCACTTGCATAAGCATCGCTAAGTGGATTGGCAGCCATACATGTATAGGCTTCAACACAATGTGTTAAGGCATCCATACCTGTCATTGCAGTTAAATGAGGTGGCAATGTAAGTGTCATGCGCGGATCTAAAATCGCTGCATGTGGCATTAAGTAATAAGAGGCAAATGCCAATTTAACATTCTTTTGCGTATCTGAAACCACGGCAACCATAGTCACTTCAGATCCCGTACCTGATGTAGTCGGAATTACGAAAAATGGTTTTAATGGTTTTGGTAGGTTGTGTGCACCAGAATATTGAAGTAAGTCATCTCCACCTTCAGACACTAAAATGTTAGTTGCTTTAGAAGTATCGATAACTGAACCACCGCCTACAGCAATAATCGCATCGCATTTATTCTTGCGATAAGCTTCTGCGGCAAGACGAACGACTTCTAAACTTGAGTCTGGTGGAACATCATCAAACACATGACCAATGACAGCATCAGTCGTACTGAACGCAGCTTCAATCGGGTTGAGTAGGCCATTTGCGCGCACACCTTTATCTGTAATGATGAGCGGACGTTTTGCACCTAAAGTCGCAAGTTCAAACGGAATATGTTCTAACGCAGCATTACCGGCAATGACTTTTACAGGACAAAAGAATTCGTAATATGGTTTAGCCATGTTATGCGCTCCGCTTGAAATAGGACTTAGCTACTTTTAAGTAAATATTTGCAGCTTCGTTGAATTTTTCTTTTAGGGTGAGTTCGGTTGGGTATTCTTTGACTGCAAGAGACGCAACCAATTTAGGTAAAATGAGAGATTCCATTTTATTTAGACAGCGTACTAAGCGAATGGCAGCAGATACATCGCCATCAGCAATCATTCGGTCATTAGCAAATGCTTGGGCAGTACTTTCTTGAAAAGAAAATACTAAAAAGGCATGAGTTACATGTTTGAATGTAATAGTTAAGTCTGGCTTTCTTTCAGCTCTTTTGAGTAGCTCTAACTGTTTGTCTTCTGTGACTCGAGCAAAAAATGCTGGTCCATTTGGGAAAACATTCATTGAAAGTACAAAGTGAACAGGAAATTTAGATACTTCCTCTTGTATTTCAGTGTCCACTTGACTTGCCATGACTAAGCCACGACCAACAACATCCATCATGAGCTTAACGTAGGCAAGTTGCAGAGTAGGCTTTACAGCTTTTGTCGAAATCACTCGCGTATCCCTTGTTAAAATTATGCAAAAGCAAATTTAGAGTAATTACTCTAATCCATTTTTATTTCATCGCAAAGCGATTTATTCAGTTTTGACTTCTGGGTCATTAAAGTATCCAGTGTTCTTAATATACTCAATAAAGTCTTGGCAAAGTTGAGTGAATGATGGATAAGGAGTCACCAAATCTTGTATACGCACCATTTCTAAACCAGCGTAGCCACAAGGATTGATCGTCTGGAACCCATCTAGGGCACAGTCCAGATTTAGCGCTAACCCATGGTAGCTACGACCACGACGAATTTTAAAACCTAAGGAACCAATCTTACGGCCATCGACATATACTCCTGGAGCATCAGGCTTAGCATACGCTTCAATTCCGTATTTTTTTAAAACATCTATCATGAATTGTTCAGCAAAACTGACCAATGTTCGTACGTTCCATTTTAGACGATTAAGATCAAACATGAAGTAAGCAACAAGTTGACCAGGTCCATGCCAAGTCACTTGTCCACCACGGTCAGTTTGCACTACAGGAATATCTGATGAAATTAGGATGTGTTCAGGTTTACCAGCTTGACCTTGAGTTAAAACATTATGATGTTGAAGTAACCATAACTCATCAGGCGTATCTTGATCTCGCTCATTTGTTAAGAGTTTCATGGTTTCAAACTTGCTTTGATAATCTTGTAAATCGTTCCATTGCCGAATGATTAAGTTAGGTTTATCAAGGCTCATCACAATCTCTTCCTATAATTAGTTTATGCGGCGCCCAGTTAATATCTACTAGATAAAAGCCGAAAATCTTGTAATTTTAAAGGATTTTATAAAAGGAATTCTAAATATTTGTAAGGTTTTTCGTGGTAGGAAGTTTTTAAAATTTCCAAAAAAAATACCACAGTAAGAATGCCTGACTGTGGTATTGATTGAAGAACTTAAAATTAAAGCGCAGTTCTAATCTGCGGACAAGCAGCCAAGTCAGCATAAAGTGCATGAACTTGTTCCAATTCTTCAAAGCGCAATTGTGCTGTTAAAGAATGATACTTGCCGGTGCGAGATTCTTGAACTTTTAATGTTGAGTGGTCGAAGTCTGGAAAATGTTTTACCAAAATATCGACTACAGCAACACGTAATTCTTCACCCGCATCGCCAATAAGTTTAATTGGATAATCCATCGGAAATACCCAAAGATGTTCTTGTAGTTCGCGAGATGGAGTGCGGTCTAACATAAGTTACCTCATGATTTGAAACGCCTGCATTATCGCAGGCGTTTATAGCTCTTTCTATTAAATGGGGCTTGGTTTTGAAATTTCAAGCTTTCAAAACTTAGTCATTTTCCAAGAAAGAACGTAAATGTTCAGAACGAGAAGGGTGGCGTAATTTACGCAATGCTTTCGCTTCAATCTGACGGATACGTTCACGCGTTACATCAAATTGTTTGCCAACTTCTTCAAGTGTGTGATCGGTTGGCATATCAATACCAAAACGCATCTTCAATACTTTTGCTTCACGTTCAGTTAAGTTTTCCAATACTTCACGAGTTGCTTCTTTTAAGCCTTCTGAAGTCGCAGCATCAATTGGAGAAGTGATGTTTTGATCTTCAATGAAATCCCCAAGATGTGAATCTTCATCATCACCAATAGGTGTTTCCATCGAAATCGGTTCTTTAGCAATTTTAAGTACTTTACGAACCTTAACTTCATCCATTTCTAAACGTTCACCTAATTCTTCAGGTGTTGGTTCACGGCCCATTTCTTGTAACAATTGACGAGATACACGGTTGATCTTGTTAATTGTTTCAATCATGTGTACTGGAATACGAATTGTACGAGCCTGATCGGCAATCGAACGAGTAATCGCCTGACGAATCCACCAAGTTGCATAAGTCGAGAATTTATAACCACGACGGTATTCAAACTTGTCTACAGCTTTCATCAAACCAATGTTCCCTTCTTGAATCAAGTCAAGGAACTGTAAACCACGGTTGGTATATTTCTTCGCAATTGAAATTACCAAACGGAGGTTGGCTTCTACCATTTCTTTCTTAGCGCGACGTGCTTTCGCTTCGCCAATCGCCATACGTTTAGAGATATCTTTAATTTCAGCAACGCTTAAACTAAGCTCTTTCTCAATATCTGCAATCTTTTGTTGGAATGCTAAAACATCTGGACGAACTTTTTCTAAATGTGCCTTGATTTCAGCAGGTGCTTTAGCAATTTGTTCATCTAACCAAGCTGGATTAGATTCCTGTTTAGGGAAAGATGTACGGAATTGAGTACGATCCATACGGCCACGACGTACTGCATAACGCATGATTTCACGTTCATTGGCACGAATTTGCTCATGTGTACCACGAATCATTTCAGAGATGATGTCAAATAAACGTGGTGTAAATTTAAACATCATGAACACAGTAGCTAAAGCTTCTAAAGCTTCTTCAGCCTCTGGACTGTTACGACCATGTTTTTCAACAACAGCTTTTGTTTTAGCCCAAGCAGCTTCTAGTTCAGTAAAACGAACTTTTGCAACCTCAGGGTCTGGACCTGAATCGCCTTCAGAGTCATCATCACCTTCAGACTCTTCTTCTTCATCGTCATCATCAAGCTTAACTTCTTTCGTTGATTTTGAAGATGATTCGTCTTCTTCTTCAAGTTCTTCAACTTCTTCTAAAACTTCTGGAATATCTTCATCGGTTTCAGGATCGAGGTAGCCTGATAAAATATCTGCAAGACGGCGTTCGCCAGTTAAAAAATCATTATATTCTTTTAATACAACTTCAACAGCATTTGGCCAGTAAGCAATTGAATTAAGGACATCACGGATACCTTCTTCAATACGTTTGGCAATGCTGATTTCACCTTCACGGGTTAATAGTTCAACTGTACCCATTTCACGCATGTACATACGTACAGGGTCTGTCGTACGTCCAGGCTCATTTTCAACCGATGCAAGTACGGCAGCAGCTTCTTCTTCAGCAACCTCATCAGTTGCGTCAGCCGACTCACCGAACATGGTATCGTCAGATTCAGGTGCACGCTCGTGTACAGGAATACCAACGTCTTGAAGCATTTGAATAATGTCTTCAATCTGTTCGCTTTCAGTAATCGAGTCCGGCAGATGATCGTTAACCTCAGCGTAAGTTAAGTAACCTTGTTCTTTGCCTCGGCTAATCAGAGCCGCTACTTGAGAAGTAGGGGAATGCATATCGCTCATCTTTGCTTACTCTTTGTTGAATCTGTGGCAGTGAAAAACCGTGCATGATAGCACAATTTGCTTGAAATGTTTTGGCTTTGATCAGTAACCGTTAAATAAAAAATATCTTTGAATTCACGTCTGTTTTTTGAATATTGGGATAAAATCATTTTTTTCAAGCTTAAATCATCGAAAAAATCATAGAATTTTTTTTTGATCAAAAAAATAGTTCAGCTTTATAAATACACAATTTTTTGGGCGAAAAAAAGTACAAATATGCAGTTTAATGAAAAAAATATAAATAAAACTTGACACGATTTAATAACCAAGATAAATAGCGGCTAGACCCATTCACATTTTTTCATTAGAGGTAGTTTTAGTGTCTTCTACAGATTTTGAATTAGATGATAACTACGGTGATGATGATGATGTCGGTTTTGATGAGTCATCAGGCAAAATCACTGCGAAAGAATCATTAGAAAAACGTAGATTAATTGATGATCTATTGGCTCAACGCCGTTTAGAGCGTGAGTTAAAAGATTTTGATTACGATTTAGACGATGATGATCTTGATGATGAAGACTAATCAAATCTGAATAGGGCATCGTCAGCTTAGATGCTATGCTATCGTAGATTTCTTTTTTATAGTCAGGTAACACAATGAGTGCGTTAGATTTAGACCAATTAAGTGAATATCTAGATGGAGACCACAATGAGTATGGTCTGGATTTCGCTGCAACTCATGGTTTTCTGTGTGCAATTGCAGTAGGCCCTCAGTTCGATCGTTGGTTAGATGAATTGTTTGATAATAACCATAAAAAAGTTCCTGCCGAAATTATTCAGCAGATCAAAGCGTGGTTAGAGTCAATTCGACAAGACTTAGCAAATGAAAATGGAATTGAATTTCCGTTTGAAATTGAGGAAGCGGATGTTGAGTCTAGCTTAGGCGACTGGAGTGTTGGATTTGTTGATGCGATGTTCTTAAATGAAGATGCATGGTTTGCACCTGAATATGAAGAACAATTAATTGATTTAACTTTACCAATGATGGTATTTAGTGGAATTGATGAAGAAGATCCACAGATGGAATCTTTCCGTCGTAATGGACAGTTAATGGATGAACTGGCAGAAGAAATCCCAGATAATTTGAATGAATTATACTTGATGTATCATACGCCAAATTAATTTATTAGAAGAAATAATAAATAACGTCCTTTCTAGGGCGTTTTTTATTGTAAAAAAATTAGTGGAATAAATAAAAAAGGGCAGTTAGAAATCTAAATGCCCTTTAAAAACTATATTATAGTTTTATAGGCGTTTACGCTTTGCAGCAGCAATTTGTGATTGGCGCATACGGAAACCAGCTTTTTGCTTTTCTGTGGTCTTGTCGATGCAATAAACGCAAGAAACACCGTGTTCATAACTTGGTAGAGCAGACTCTTCAGGAGTTAAAGGCCAACCACAAGCATGACATTTAATATTCACGCCTTCCTCTACCCCATGAGTTACAGCAGTGCGTCCGTCAAATACGAAACATTCACCTTCCCATAAGCTTTCATCAGCAGGGGTTTCTTCTAGGTACTTAAGGATACCGCCTTTAAGATGGTAAACCTCTTTAAATCCTTCTTGAAGAAGTAAAGAAGTTGATTTTTCACAGCGAATACCACCAGTACAGAACATCGCAATTTTTTTGTCTTTATGTTGCTCTAATTCTTTCTTGACGTATTCTGGAAACTCACGGAATGTTTCAGTTTTAGGGTCAATTGCGCCCTTAAATGTACCCGCTTTATATTCGTAATCGTTACGTGTGTCGATTAAAATTACATCATCACGTGCGATTAAATCATTCCACTCTTTAGGATCAAGGTAGTGACCGACTAAGTCACGAGGTTTAACCTCAACACCTAAAGTCACAATTTCTTCTTTAAGTTTAATTTTCATTTTGCGGAAAGGTTTGTCAGAACTATGGGATTCTTTGTATTCCATAGCGCCAAAGCCTTCATTGAGCAAAAACTGATGTAGTGTATCAATTGCTACGCGATCACCAGCAACAGTACCATTAATTCCTTCACCTGCTACAATCAGAGTTCCACAGAGGTTAATTGTTTTCACTAAGTCTAATAAACGTTGTTGAAGATCGGCAGGATCTTGAACTTCTTTAAATTGATATAGTGCTGCAACAACCCAACCTGCGGTCGCTTGCTGTTCTACAGGTGCAAGCTGTTCTACAGTAGCGTTCATGGAAAACTCCAAATGTATTAAGATAGAAATTTAAGGCGCATATTTTAGCGCGAAAATTAGTAATAAGCGAGAAAACCATAAAAAGTATATGGTTTATTTAAGGAGTTTGTTTTGAGTAATGATCATCGAACGCTCTCTCTCACCCCATGTGCAGGGCGTTGTTCAACAGTTTTTGGTGATCAGGTTTGTCGTGGTTGTCGCCGTTTTAACCACGAGGTGATTCAATGGAACACTTATACGGCAGAGCAGCGTTTAGCTGTATGGAAGCGTTTAGATGATCAATTGAATCAAATCTTAGTGCCGATGCTGCCTCATGCGGACTTACAGCATGTTGAGGGCTTTATTTTAAGTAAGCGTGTTCGGTTAATGGAAGGGGCGAGCCAGGGTCGTAAGCTTTACCATGCCTTAAAAATATGTGAAAAGAATAAACATCTAGCACACGAGAGTGGTTTGGGTATTTCGGAGTCTCAAGTCAAAACAATATGGGTTGAGTTTGAAAGACGTGTTTTAGCGTTGGCTAAAGCGAGCTATGAGTTGGCTTGGTTGCGAGCAGATGGAATTAGCCATCACTTGTTAACTATGTATGAAGAAGAATAAGTCTAGAGTAGAAAAGACGGAAATAAAAAAGCTGCCAGAAGGCAGCTTTTTTTTATTAATTTTCTTTCGAATATTAACGTTTGATGTCGCGTTGAGTTTCACCAGTATAAAGCTGACGAGGACGACCGATTTTGTAAGGGCCGCTGTGCATTTCTAACCAGTGGCTGATCCAACCAACTGTACGAGCAAGAGCGAAGATTACAGTAAACATTTCTGTTGGGATACCAATCGCTTTAAGGATGATACCTGAGTAGAAGTCTACGTTAGGGTAAAGTTTACGCTCAACGAAGTACGGGTCGTTCAATGCGATACGCTCAAGTTCCATAGCAAGTGCTAATTGAGGATCGTTGATACCTAAAGCTTCAAGAACTTCGTCACAAGTTTGCTTCATTACTTTAGCACGTGGGTCGAAGTTTTTGTAAACGCGGTGACCGAAGCCCATAAGCTTAACTTCTTTGCGTTTAACTTTTTCCATGAACTCTGCAACGTTTTCAACGCTACCGATTTCATCAAGCATCTTAAGAACTGCTTCGTTTGCACCACCGTGAGCAGGGCCCCAAAGTGCAGAGATACCAGCAGAGATACATGCATACGGGTTTGCACCAGTAGAGCCAGCAAGACGTACTGTAGATGTAGACGCGTTTTGTTCATGGTCAGCATGAAGCGTGAAAATACGATCCATTGCGCGAGCAAGAACAGGATTAACCTTGTAATCTCGGTCAGCAGGAGTAGCAAACATCATGTGCAAGAAGTTTTCCGCATAACTTAAATCGTTACGTGGATAGATGAATGGTTGACCTACTGTATATTTGTAACTCCAAGCAGCAAGCGTTGGAATTTTTGCAATTAAGCGAATTGCAGTGATTTCACGGTGATTGATGTCTTCAATATCTAGGTTGTTATGATAGAACGCAGATAATGCACCTACAACACCAACCATGATTGCCATTGGGTGAGCGTCACGACGGAAACCATTGAAGAAACGGCTAACTTGATCATGAACCATAGTGTGAGCACGAACTTTCGTATCAAACTCAACTTTTTGCTCAGCAGTTGGGAGCTCGCCATTTAATAATAAATAACAAGTTTCAAGATAGTCTGCTTGAGTTGCTAACTGGTCAATTGGGTAACCGCGGTGTAATAAAATACCTTTGTCACCATCAATGAAAGTAATTTTAGATTCGCATGCGGCTGTCGCCATAAAACCAGGATCGAAAGTAAAATGACCTTCTTTCAGTATGCTGCTGACATCAATTACATCTGGACCTAAAGTGCCACTGTAGATTGGTAAACCAATTTCTTTGCCATCAAGATGTAATACGGCTTTTTTGCCATTTGCTTCAGACATTCAATAGATCTCCTGTCCTGGTGAATGTTGATCTGACTCGAAATCCTAATGTTCTCATGTGCGAATCAGACGGTGTCAAAATTTGCTATAAGATTAGTGAGTACTGAAATTTTGTCAATTATACTTATGGATAAAAAATGACGTTCCCACAGAGAGTTAGTCATCAAGACCCGAGCAAAAAAGTCAGTAAAATCACTGCATCGGGATGGTATAATAAGTCAATTCAACAAGAACGTGCAGAAAAAAATGAAGGATGAGTACAATTGTAAGCAAATTTATAAATTGCAATTTAGAATAATAAGGCGGTAGAAAATGCCAATCTGCTTAAAAAAATCATAAAACTCATGGTGTAATTTCAAATTTATACTCAAAAAAAATTGTATTTTTATTTAGTTGTAACAAAGAATATTGTTCTTTTTTTAAGTTTAATTGTATAAAAAATAGCTTATCAGACGAGTTTAAAATCATAAGAACTGTTTTTTAATGAAATTCACTTTCGAAAAATTAGTGTAGATCGCTTAATATCTATGTGAAATATAAGTCTGTTCACTTATTTAAAATATGGCTCACATTGAAAATAGGAGGGTATTGCGATCATTTTTCTATTGATATGAGGAATTTATAACTTTATCTTTAGTCTAAAATCGGCTTATTTAAAAGAAATTTCAGAAAAAATGAAATTAAATAAAAAGTTATTTTAAACAAGGATATGGTGTGTATAGGTATAGTTTTTTTATTGACCTAATAATGTAATATTGTTTTGAATGATTCTTATTTAATGGTTTTTTGCTGAAATGGCAAAGTGGATTGTTTGTATTTTGATACTTCGCGTTTTATAATTCAGTGTCGTTTATAGGTTAGGCATGAGCTGTGCTTGCCTAACAATGCCAGCTTTCCTTGGAATTAATTCAACAAACTCCGGTCGGAGTTTCTACCTACAGGATGCCCGCTGTGAAAAGCAACAGACCTGTCAATTTGTCCATGGGTCAGGTGTTAGCGGTAAATTTACGCTCACCCGTGGCTATTGCATCAATTTTACACCGTTTATCAGGTGTCATCGTTTTCTTATTAGTACCAGTTCTCTTATGGATTCTAGATAAATCATTATCTTCACCAGAAGGATTTGACTACGTTAAAAATGTCGTTTTTGGAAATATCCTTGTACGTTTCGTTGTTTGGGTATTTGCAGCCGGCTTGATATTCCACTTTATTGCTGGAGTTAAGCACTTACTTGCAGATTTAGGTTTTGCTGAAGAACTGCAAAGTGGTCGTATTGCAGCGACAATTTCATTGATCTTATCTGTGGTAGCCATTATCGCAGCCTTTGTATGGATTATGTTCTAATGAAAAGTGCTACAGGTTTAACTGGTTCAGGTTCTCGTGATTGGTTTATCCAGCGTGTAAGTGCGGTTGTATTAGCAGCTTATACTGTTGTTCTTTTTGGTTGGATTCTCTGCAAAGGTGGATTTGACTATCAACAGTGGGCTGGCTTCATGATGACATTACCAATGAAGATTTTTTCTTTATTGGCAATTTTATCGCTTATCGCACACGCATGGATTGGTATGTGGCAAGTTTTCACTGACTATGTCACTACTCGTCAAATGGGTCCTTCAGCGAAAGGTTTACGCCTTGTACTGACGACGGCTGTCATTATTGCAGTGTTTGTGTACGCAATCTGGGGTATCCAGATTTTCTGGGCGAATTGATAGGAAGATATCATGGGCGCGATAACCCCTAAAGAAGATTATTCAAATATTCAAAACCTCACTTTCGATGCAGTTATCGTTGGTGGTGGTGGTTCTGGTATGCGTGCTTCTTACCAACTTGCTCAAGCAGGTTTGAAAGTTGCAGTACTTACTAAAGTTTTCCCAACACGTTCACATACAGTTGCTGCTCAGGGCGGTATCGGTGCGTCGTTAGGTAACATGCAAGAAGATAACTGGCATTTCCACTTTTACGATACGGTAAAAGGTTCTGACTGGTTAGGTGACCAAGACGCAATTGAATTTATGTGTCGTGAAGCACCAAAAGTTGTGTATGAACTTGAACACATGGGTATGCCGTTTGACCGTAACGCTGATGGTACAATTTACCAGCGTCCGTTCGGTGGCCACTCTGCGAACTATGGTGATAAACCAGTTCCACGTGCTTGTGCTGCTGCTGACCGTACTGGTCACGCATTATTACACACGCTTTATCAAAGCAACGTGAAAATGGGTACTCAGTTCTTCGTTGAATGGATCGCGCTTGATTTGATCCGTAACGAAGCAGGTGATGTTCTTGGTGTAACAGCTATTGACCAAGAAACTGGTAATATCGCAGTATTCCAAGCAAAAGCGACATTATTTGCGACCGGTGGTGCTGGTCGTGTTTACCGTGCATCAACAAATGCTTATATCAATACTGGTGACGGTCTTGGTATGGCTGCTCGTGCTGGTATTCCATTACAAGATATGGAATTCTGGCAATTCCACCCTACGGGTGTTGCGGGCGCAGGCGTATTGTTAACTGAAGGTTGTCGTGGTGAAGGTGCAATCCTTCGTAACAAAGACGGCGAACCGTTCATGGAACGTTACGCACCAACTTTAAAAGACTTGGCTCCACGTGACTTCGTATCACGTTCTATGGACCAAGAAATTAAAGAGGGTCGTGGTTGTGGTCCAAAAGGTGATTATATCTTACTAGATATGACTCACTTGGGCGCTGACACAATCATGAAGCGTTTACCATCTGTATTTGAGATTGGTAAAAAATTCGCGAACGTTGACATTACTAAAGAACCAATTCCTGTAGTACCAACAATCCATTATCAAATGGGTGGTATTCCTACAAATATGCATGGTCAAGTGTGCTTACCTGAAGCAGGTACAGACAATTACACTAAACCTGTAAAAGGTTTCTATGCAATTGGTGAATGTTCTTGTGTATCAGTACATGGTGCAAACCGTTTAGGTACTAACTCACTTCTTGACTTGGTTGTATTTGGTAAAGCTGCTGGTGAGCACATTATCGACTACGTAACTAAGCATCATGGTGATGAATATGCACCACTTCCAACAAACGTATTAGAGCAAACTTTAGATCGCGTACGTAAATTGGATGAATCAACTTCTGGCGAAAATGCACAAGAAGTTGCTGATGCGATTCGTGATATCGTTCAAGACCACGCTGGTGTATTCCGTACTCAAGCTTTGCTTGATAAAGGTGTTAAAGAGATTCTTGCTCTTGAGCCACGTGTGCGCAACATTCATTTGAAAGATAAATCTAAAGTATTTAACACTGCACGTGTTGAAGCGCTTGAAGTTGAAAACTTATATGAAGTTGCAAAAGCTACATTAATTTCAGCTGCTGCGCGTAAAGAGTGTCGTGGTGCGCATACTGTAGTTGACTATGAATTGCCAGCTGATCACCCAACTTATTCATACGGTCGCCGTGATGATGAGTGGATGAAGCATACTTTATGGTATTCATCAGACAATCGTTTGGAATATAAGCCTGTGCGCTTCAAACCGTTGACTGTTGATGCAATTCCACCAGCACCACGTACATTCTAATCGGGAGTATAAAGATGAGTAGAGGTACTCGTACATTCGAAATCTACCGCTATGATCCTGATAAGGATAAAGCGCCGTACATGCAAACTTTCAAGCTTGAATTGACTGATAAGCACCGTATGTTGCTTGATGCATTACTTGCTTTGAAGGTTCAAGATGAATCATTAACGTTCCGTCGTTCATGCCGTGAAGGTATTTGTGGTTCGGATGGTGTAAACATTAATGGTAAAAATGGTTTGGCTTGTTTATGGAATTTAAATGACCTGCCTGAGAAAATTGTAATTCGTCCATTACCAGGTTTGCCGGTTGTTAAAGATTTGGTTGTTGATATGAACCAATTCTATGATCAATATGACAAAATTCAGCCATTCTTGATCAATAACCAACCAGCTCCACCTAAAGAGCGTTTACAGTCTCCTGAAGAGCGTGAACACTTAAATGGTTTGTATGAATGTATTCTTTGTGCGTGTTGTTCAACTTCATGCCCATCATTCTGGTGGAACCCTGATAAATTCTTGGGTCCTTCAGCATTGTTAAATGCATACCGTTTTATCATCGACTCTCGTGATACTGCTACTGCAGACCGTTTGGCTCGTCTTGACGATCCATTCAGTTTGTTCCGTTGTAAAGGTATTATGAACTGTGTGTCAGTATGTCCTAAAGGTCTAAACCCTACTAAAGCAATCGGTCACATCCGTAACATGCTATTAGATCAAGCGGGTTAATTCTGCACAAATAGAAAACGCGCATCCTTGATGTGCGTTTTTTTTTAATTTTATAATGTAAACTTTAGACTTTGGTCGAAAAGAGCGAGGATTTTATATATTGCACCATATATTAAAAGATAAAATCGCTTATGTATTTCGCCAATTTATAGGTGGTATGTGTCAAAAAAATCAATCGTTGTTTAAGAACATGATACGATTTGCCACAAAGTTATAGGTGAAAAAAGCGTATACTAGTGAAATTAATTTAAGTAGCACGATCTTAGATCTGTGCTTAATTTTTATGGTTAAAGTCATTTTAGAAAAGTTAATTTTAAAGTTAATTTTTCTAAAAAGATTTGCAAAAAATTGCTCGGTTTTAATCGAGTATAAGGTGAGTGATGATGCCATTGAGGGCGTTGTGATTCATTAATTACCTATGGAGTTTTCTCTCTAGGTAGTATGACGCCCCATGGTCTTAGAGACCTGTTGGGTAAGTAATGCCTTTTTTACCAATTTGGCATTATGCATCATGGGTGTGCTTAAAAGGCAGCCTGTAATATTTTTTGCAATAGGAAATGGGTCCACAAATGCAAGAAGTTGCTGACGCATTGCGTCTTGACACTGAACTTTCCGCTGATAGTGCAGCGTATATTGAAGAACTTTACGAGCAGTACCTGACTTCCCCAACCTCTGTAGCTGAGGACTGGCGCCAATATTTCGATAAATATCCAAAGGGTGACCAACCACACAGCGCTGTGCGTGAGCAATTCCTATTACTAGGACGTAATGCTAATCGTGTTCAACCTGTTGTACAAAGTACTGTAAGTACTGAGCATGAGCGTCGTCAAATTGGCGTTTTACAACTTATTGCTGCTTATCGTAATCGCGGACATCAAAAAGCTAAATTAGATCCATTAGGTCTTGCTAAGCGTGAAGAGATTCCAGATTTAGATCTTTCAGCTCACGGTTTAACCAAATCAGATTTAGACACTGTATTCAATACCGGCAATCTTGAAATCGGCAAAAGCGAAGCAACGCTTGCTGAAATGATTGAAGCAATGGAATCAATCTATTGTGGTTCGATTGGTGTTGAATACATGCATATCGTGGACACAAAAGAAAAACGTTGGATTCAACAACGTCTTGAAAGTGCCCGTGGTAAATTCAATTACACAAATGATCAAAAGAAAGGCTTCTTAGAGCGTTTAACTGCTGCTGAAGGTCTTGAAAAATATCTTGGTAATAAATACGTCGGTGCTAAACGCTTTGGTGTTGAGGGCGGCGAATCTTTTATTCCTATGGTAAACGAGATTATTCAGCGTGCTGGTGCTGTAGGTTGTAAAGAAGTTGTTATTGGTATGCCACACCGTGGCCGTTTAAACCTTCTTGTGAATATTATGGGTAAAAACCCTGCGGACTTATTTGGTGAGTTCGAAGGTAAATCAATTCATAAAAAAGGTTCTGGCGACGTTAAATACCACCAAGGTTTCTCAAGTAATGTAATGACTCCAGGTGGCGAAGTTCACTTGGCATTAGCATTTAACCCATCTCACTTGGAAATTGTTGGTCCTGTAGTTGAAGGTTCTGTACGTGCACGTCAAGTACGTCGTAGAGACATTGGCGGTGATGACGTTTTACCAGTTATTGTTCATGGTGATGCGGCATTTGCAGGTCAGGGCGTGAACATGGAAACCTTCCAGATGTCACAAACTCGTGGCTATACGGTTGGCGGTACAGTTCATATTATTGTGAACAACCAAGTAGGTTTCACAACTTCTGATCCTCGTGACGCACGTTCTACAGAATACTGTACAGACGTTGCTAAAATGATTCAGGCGCCAATTTTCCATGTAAATGGCGATGATCCTGAAGCTGTTATCTTTGCTACTCAATTAGCACATGATTTCCGTCACGAATTCCGTAAAGATGTTGTTATCGATTTGTTCTGTTATCGTCGTCGTGGCCATAACGAAGCAGATGAGCCATCTGGTACACAGCCATTGATGTATCAAGTAATTGCGAAGAAAGCGACTACTCGTACACTTTATGCTGATCAACTTGTTCAAGAGAAAGTACTTGATCGTGCTGAAGCAGACCAAATGGTTGAAGATTACCGTTCTGATCTAGAAGCGGGCAATCATGTAGCAAATGCATTGATTCTTGAACCAAATACCAAAATGTTTGTTGACTGGACTCCATATTTGGGCCATGACTACACAGACGATTGGGATACTTCATTTGACTTAAATCGCTTAAAAGAATTAGGCGAGGGCATGAGCAAACTTCCTGAAGGGTTTGTAATGCAGCGTCAGGTTCAAAAAGTAATTGAAGACCGCGTAAAAATGCAAACTGGTGAAACTCCATTAAACTGGGGTGCAGCAGAAACTTTAGCTTATGCAACTTTATTAGATGAAGATTATCTAGTTCGTATTACTGGTGAAGACGTGGGTCGTGGTACCTTCTCACACCGTCATGCGAAATTGCATAACCAAGCTGATGGTTCAACTTACATTCCACTTTGTCATGTGAAAGAGAACCAACCACGTTTTGCGATTTATGACTCTCTTTTATCTGAAGAAGCAGTTCTTGCATTCGAATATGGTTACGCAACTACAATTCCTAAGAGCTTGATTATTTGGGAAGCACAATTTGGTGACTTCGTAAACTGTGCTCAAGTTGTGATTGACCAGTTTATTGCTTCTGGTGAGACTAAGTGGGAACGTGTTTGTGGTTTAACAATGTTGTTACCACACGGTTTCGAAGGTCAAGGCCCAGAACACTCATCAGCTCGTTTAGAACGTTTCTTACAGTTATGTGCTGAAGACAACATGCAAGTGATCACTCCAACGACACCTGCACAGATTTTCCATGCATTACGTCGTCAAGCTGTACGCCCAATTCGTAAGCCATTGATTGTAATGTCACCGAAATCTTTACTTCGTCATAAACTTGCGACTTCTACTTTAGAAGAGCTTGCAAATGGTTCATTCCAAACTGTAATTGATGAAATCGATCAAATTAACAAGTCAGATGTAACTCGTCTTGTACTTTGTGGCGGTAAAGTTTATTACGACTTACTTGAAAAACGTCGTGAACAAAACTTAACTAATGTTGCAATCGTACGTATTGAACAGTTGTATCCATACCCAGAGCAACGTCTTGCGGAAATCTTGGCTGCTTATCCAAATGTGAAAGAACTCGTTTGGGCACAAGAAGAGCCGAAGAACCAAGGCGCATGGTTATTTATTGCACCGCGTTTATATGACGATATCTTAAAATCTGGCAAACAAATCCGTATCAGTTTTGCAGGTCGTGAAGCTTCTGCTGCACCAGCTTGTGGCTCACCGTACTTGCATGCAAAACAACAAGCTCAGCTAATTAATGATGCATTGGCAATCGAAGCTGAACAATCAGGAGATTCTCAATAATGGCAACCGAAATTAAAGCACCGGTATTCCCAGAGTCTGTTGCAGATGGCACCATCGCAACTTGGCATAAAAAGGTGGGTGAACCTGTATCACGTGATGAAGTAATCTGTGATATTGAAACCGACAAAGTTGTTTTAGAAGTTGTTGCTCCTGCTGATGGTAGCTTAGTTGCAATCATTAAAGATGAAGGCGATACAGTTCTTTCTGACGAAGTTATTGCTCAATTTGAAGCTGGTGCTGGTGCAGCAGCGGCTGCTCCTGCAGCAGTAGAGCAAGCAGTTGCTCAAACTCAAGCTGGTGCAGCGCCTGTTGTTGAGCGTACAGAAACTGTATCTGATCAAGCTCCTGCAGTTCGTAAAGCATTAACTGAATCTGGTATTGCTGCTGCTGACGTACAAGGTACTGGTCGTGGTGGTCGTATCACTAAAGAAGATGTTGCAAACCATCAAGCTAAACCAGCTGCTAACGTTACTCCGTTAAGTGTGGCTGTTGGTGAGCGTATCGAAAAACGCGTTCCAATGACTCGTTTACGTAAGCGTGTAGCTGAGCGTCTTCTTGCTGCAACTCAAGAAACAGCAATGTTAACTACATTCAACGAAGTTAACATGAAGCCAATCATGGAATTGCGTAAGCAATATAAAGATGCTTTTGAAAAACGTCATGGCGCTCGTTTAGGCTTCATGTCATTCTTCGTTAAAGCAGCAACTGAAGCGCTTAAACGCTACCCAGCTGTAAACGCTTCAATTGATGGCGACGATATCGTTTATCACGGTTACTACGACATCGGTGTTGCAGTATCTTCTGATCGTGGTCTTGTTGTACCAGTATTACGTGATACTGATCGTATGAGCTATGCAGAAGTTGAATCTGGTATTGGTGTATATGCTGCTAAAGCACGTGATGGTAAATTATCTATCGAAGAAATGACTGGTGGTACTTTCACAATCACTAACGGTGGTACTTTCGGTTCATTACTTTCAACTCCAATTTTGAATCAGCCACAAACTGGTATCTTGGGTATGCACAAAATCCAAGAGCGTCCTATGGCTGTAAATGGTCAAGTTGAAATCTTGCCAATGATGTATTTAGCACTTTCTTATGACCACCGTATGATCGATGGTAAAGAAGCTGTAGGTTTCTTGGTAGCAATCAAAGAGTTGTTAGAAGAGCCAGCTAAACTCATCCTTGATCTTTAATTTCTTCGAATAATATTACCGAGGTAGAGTGATCCTCTATCTCGGACCATGGAGATAAACAATGTCTCAACAATTTGATCTTGTTGTTATTGGCGGTGGTCCTGGTGGTTATGAAGCTGCAATTCGCGCTGCTCAACTAGGTTTTAAAGTCGCTTGTATCGAAAAACGTATTCACAACGGTAAGCCATCTTTGGGTGGTACATGCTTAAACGTAGGTTGTATTCCTTCTAAAGCATTACTTGACTCTTCTCACCGTTACGAAGATACAGTACATCACTTAGCTGATCACGGTATCACTACAGGTGAAGTGAATTTTGATCTTGCTAAGCTTCTTGCTCGTAAAGACAAAATTGTTGACCAATTAACTGGTGGTATCGATCAATTGCTTAAAGGCAATGGCATTGAATGGTTAAAAGGTACTGGTAAATTACTTGCTGGTAAAAAAGTTGAGTTCGTTTCTCATGAAGGCGAAACTCAAGTTTTAGAACCTAAATACGTTATTCTTGCGTCTGGTTCTGTGCCTGTAAATATTCCAGTAGCTCCTGTAGATCAAGATATTATTGTTGATTCAACTGGTGCATTGAACTTCCCAGAAGTACCTAAGCGTTTAGGTGTAATTGGTGCAGGTGTAATCGGTTTAGAGCTTGGTTCTGTTTGGCGTCGTCTTGGTGCTGAAGTTGTTGTTTTTGAAGCAATGGATGCATTCTTACCAATGGCTGATAAAGCTTTGGCAAAAGACTACCAAAAACTTTTAACTAAGCAAGGTCTTGATATTCGTATCGGTGCTAAAGTTTCTGGTACTGAAATTAATGGTCGTGAAGTGACTGTTAAATACACTCAAGGCGGCGAAGAAAAAACTCAGACTTTTGACAAATTAATCGTTTGTGTAGGCCGTAAAGCTTATGCAGAAGGTTTATTGGCAGATGATTCAGGCATTAAATTGACTGAACGCGGTCTAGTTGAAGTAAATGATCACTGTGCAACTTCTGTAGAAGGTGTATACGCGATTGGTGACTTAGTTCGTGGTCCAATGCTTGCTCATAAAGCAATGGAAGAAGGTGTAATGGCTGTTGAACGTATTCATGGTCATGCAGCTCAAGTGAACTATGACACAATCATTTCTGTTATCTATACACATCCGGAAGCGGCATGGGTTGGTTTAACTGAAGAACAAGCTAAAGAAAAAGGTCATGAAGTTAAAACTGGTCAATTCGGTTTTGCTGTAAATGGTCGTGCTTTAGCGGCGGGTGAAGGTGCTGGTTTTGTTAAGTTTGTTGCTGATGCAAAAACTGACCGTTTATTAGGTATGCATGTTATTGGACCTGCAGCATCTGATATCGTACACCAAGGTATGATCGCTCTTGAATTTGTATCTTCAGTTGAAGATCTTCAGTTGATGACTTTTGGTCACCCAACATTCTCTGAAGTTGTTCATGAAGCTGCACTTGCTGTAGATGGTCGTGCAATTCACGCGATTCAACGTAAGCGTAAATAAAATAAAGAGCGGGTTCTCCGCTCTTTTTCACATTCGATGGTGTGATTAAAAAAGCATCAAGGTGAAAGACGTAGACAGCAATTTGCATATGTAACATGAGAATGTTGCGCAAATTGAAGACAACAAACAAAGTTAAGTAGGTAACTAAATGAACTTACATGAGTATCAAGCTAAAGCGTTATTGAAAGAATATGGTATGCCAGTACAAGAAGGTATCTTGGCTACCAATGCAGACGAAGCAGTTGCTGCATTTGAACAGCTTGGTGGTAAATTCGCGGTAATGAAAGCGCAAGTTCATGCTGGTGGTCGTGGTAAGGCTGGTGGCGTTAAAGTTGCAAAATCTAAAGAAGACGTTATCGAATTTGCAAACAATATCATTGGTACTCGTCTTGTAACGTATCAAACAGATGCAAATGGTCAACCAGTAAACAGCATTATTGTTGCTGAAGACGTATACCCAGTTGAGCGTGAGCTTTACTTAGGTGCGGTTGTAGACCGTTCTAGCCGTCGTATTACTTTCATGGCTTCTACAGAAGGTGGTGTAGAAATCGAGAAAGTTGCTGAAGAAACTCCAGAAAAAATTATCAAAGTTGAAGTTGATCCATTAGTTGGCTTACAACCATTCCAAGCACGTGAAGTTGCGTTTGCTTTAGGTTTGAAAGACAAACAAATCGGTCAATTCGTAAAAATCATGACAGCTGCTTACCAAGCATTTGTTGAAAATGATTTTGCTTTATTTGAAATTAACCCACTTTCAGTTCGTGAAAATGGCGAAATTTTATGTGTAGACGCGAAAGTAGGTATCGACTCTAACGCGCTTTACCGTTTACCTAAAGTTGCTGCTTTACGTGACAAATCTCAAGAGAATGAGCGTGAATTAAAAGCATCTGAATTTGATCTTAACTATGTTGCTTTAGAAGGTAACATCGGTTGTATGGTTAACGGTGCTGGTCTTGCAATGGCAACTATGGACATCATTAAACTTTATGGTGGTCAGCCTGCAAACTTCCTTGACGTTGGTGGCGGCGCAACTAAAGAGCGCGTAATCGAAGCGTTTAAAATCATCCTTGCTGATACATCTGTACAAGGTGTTTTAATCAACATCTTTGGTGGTATCGTACGTTGTGACATGATTGCTGAAGCGATTATTGCAGCGGTTCAAGAAGTAAACGTAACTGTTCCAGTTGTTGTTCGTTTAGAAGGTAACAACGCTGAGTTAGGTGCTAAATTACTTGATGAATCTGGTTTGAAATTAATTTCTGCAAACGGCTTGTCTGATGCCGCAGAAAAAGTTGTAGCTGCAGTTAAAGCGTAAGGGGAGTATCAATCATGAGCGTATTAATTAATAAAGACACTAAAGTATTGGTACAAGGTTTTACTGGTAAAAACGGTACTTTCCACTCTGCACAAGCTTTAGACTACGGTACAAAAGTTGTTGGTGGTGTTACTCCGGGTAAAGGCGGTACTACTCACCTTGACCTACCAGTATTCAACACAATGAAAGAAGCTGTACGTGAAACAAATGCAGATGCATCTGTAATCTATGTACCAGCTCCATTTGTTTTAGACTCAATCGTTGAAGCGGTTGATTCAGGTGTTGGCCTAATCGTTGTGATCACTGAAGGTGTTCCAACAATCGACATGCTTAAAGCAAAACGCTACTTAGAAACTAACGGTAACGGTACTCGTTTAGTTGGTCCTAACTGTCCAGGAGTGATCACTCCGGGTGAATGTAAGATTGGTATTATGCCTGGTCATATTCACCAACCAGGCCGTATTGGTATCATCTCGCGTTCAGGTACATTGACTTATGAAGCTGTTGCTCAAACAACTAAGCTTGGTTTAGGTCAATCTACTTGTATCGGTATCGGTGGTGACCCAATCCCAGGTATGAACCAAATCGAAGCGCTTCAATTGTTCCAAGACGATCCAGATACTGATGCAATCATCATGATCGGTGAGATCGGTGGTACAGCGGAAGAAGAAGCTGCTGAATTCATCAAATCTAACGTGACTAAGCCTGTAGTAGGTTACATTGCTGGTGTAACTGCTCCTAAAGGTAAGCGTATGGGTCACGCTGGTGCGATCATTTCTGGTGGTCAAGGTACTGCTGAAGAGAAATTCGCTGCATTTGAAAAAGCAGGTATGGCTTACACTCGTAGCCCAGCTGAGCTTGGTTCAACTATGTTGCAAGTTTTAAAAGAGAAAGGTTTAGCTTAATCGCTTTACGCTGAATCTTAAAAAGCACCGTATCTGAAAAATGATGCGGTGTTTTTTTATTTATTAAAGAAAAATCAGAATTTTTATAAGTATAGCTAATTCATAAATAAAATTTTTAGGCAAAAAAATACGCAATGATTGGGGTGATCATTGCGTAGAACAACGAATCTGTAAAAACAGTTTCGGTTTAAGGAGAAATGTCGTGAGGCTCATATGATGTAACCTACATAGAGGATAATAGATAAAGTTAAGATATTCTTCATCGCTATTAGCGTTAATAAGTGTTACTTCACGTTAATAGGGTAAAAGCCTGTGAATGGCTATCAATACATTAGTAATTCTAAAAAATGAATATTATTGAATCTAATAAATAAAAAAAGCCCCGAAGGGCTTTTAGTTTTCAAAAAGGATTAAAATTTAAATAAACCTAAACCATCTTTAACTTCGTCTAAAGTCTGTTGAGTAATAAGACGGCACTTATCTGTACCTTGACGTAAAACATCCATAATATAGTCAGGATCTTTAGCAAGTTCTTCGCGACGTTCACGAATAGGTGTAATTAACTCTTTTAAGACACCTTCAAGACGTTTTTTAACCGTACCGTCACCAAGACCACCGCGACGATAGTGAGCTTTTAATTCTTCAACTTCTTCTTTATTTGGATCAAATGCATCTAAATAAGTAAATACAATATTGCCTTCAACTTGACCTGGATCTTCAATACGAAGGTGATTTGGATCGGTGTACATCGCATTAACAGCTTTTTTAATGTCTTTATCAGAAGCATTTAAAACGATGGTATTGCCTAATGATTTAGACATTTTCGCTTTACCATCAAAACCAGGTAGACGTGCCATATTAGAAAGCAAAGCTTTACATTCAGGCAAAAGATCTTGACCGATTTGGCGATTTACTCGACGTACAATTTCATTGGTTTGTTCAATCATTGGAATCTGATCTTCACCCACTGGAACCACAGATGCTTTGAAAGCAGTAATGTCAGCCGCTTGTGCAACAGGGTAGCAGAGGAAACCAGCTGGAATGTCACGCTCAAAACCACGCATTTGAATTTCAGATTTAATGGTCGGGTTACGTTCTAAGCGCGCAACAGTCACGAAGTTGAGATAAAGCATTGTGAGTTCATTGAGTGCTGGTAGGCAAGATTGAACACAAATGGTAGTTTTTGTTGGATCAATACCTACAGCTAAATAATCTAGAGCAACTTCTAGAATATTACGACGAACTTTATCTGGATTATCTGCATTATCTGTTAATGCTTGTGCATCTGCTAATAAGAGATGTTGATGATGGCTATCCTGTAAACCTACACGAGAACGCAAAGAACCGACAAAATGCCCAAGATGAAGTTGTCCGGTTGGGCGGTCGCCTGTCAAAATAATTGGACGCTGATCAACATTACTCATTATTTATTCCACTATCGTATTGGCTTAATCAGGGGTAGTAAGCCCTGTAATATAAAAGATTGGCATTATTGTACGGGAAATAAATTTTTTTCGTCAGCGATTGGGGAAACTTTTCTTAAAATAATATTGTGAATTTATTCAGTAAAATTACAGAAATTCAAAAAAATCATCTTACAATAGCTTTAATAAATACAAACTTGGATAAGAAATGGCGAGTGGCTTACTTTTATTACTAGATGATATAGCAACAATTTTAGATGATGTTGCTTTAATGAGCAAAATGGCAGCCAAGAAAACTGCTGGAGTTTTAGGTGACGATTTGGCCTTAAATGCTCAGCAAGTAACAGGTGTGCGTGCAGATCGTGAACTACCTATTGTTTGGAAGGTGGCCAAAGGTTCATTTGTTAATAAGCTTATTTTAGTTCCTTTAGCATTGTTAATTAGTGTGATTGCACCTTGGCTTATTAATCCGCTATTAATGCTCGGAGGCTTATTTTTATGTTATGAGGGAGTAGAGAAAGTTCTTCATACCATTATGCATAAAAAAGCTTCTACATCAGAGGAAGCAAAAGCAGAGCTTGAAACTGAAGAATTAGACTTAGCAACTTTTGAAAAAGAAAAAATAAAAGGAGCAGTAAGAACTGATTTTATTTTATCGGCTGAGATCGTGGTGATTACGCTCGGTACAGTTGCTACGGCTACTTTAATGACCAAAGTAAGCGTTTTAAGTGTTATTGCAGTTGTGATGACGATTGGCGTTTATGGCCTGGTCGGTATGATTGTTAAGATTGATGATTTGGGATTATTTTTAACAGAGCAGTCGACCTCATTTAAACAAACTATAGGTCGAGGCCTATTAGCTTTTGCTCCTATTTTGATGAAATTACTTTCAATCGTGGGCACTATTGCAATGTTTTTAGTGGGTGGCGGGATTATTAATCATACGATTCCATTGCTTCATCACTTAACTGAAGACACAGTGGATCATGTGGAAACAATACCAGCAGTGGGTAACATCATTGGTGCTTTAACACCAACATTGATTAACTTTGGAATAGGACTTGTTGCAGGTGCAATTGTTCTATTAATTGTGAGCTTAATACAAAAAATGTGGCCTAAAAAAGCATCGGGTTCATGATGCCATTCTAAAAAGAAGAGGGAAATTATGCGCTGGAAAGGTCGACGAATTAGTAGCAATGTTGAGGACCGTCGAGGTGGTGGCGGTGTTAGAGCTGGCGGTATCAGTATTATTGGTTTAGTTGTTGCATTTGTTGCGTGGAAGTTCTTTGGTGTTGATCCACAACAGGCTTATCAAGCAACGCAGCAAGTTACTGCTTCACAACAATCAAATGCAACTGCGCCAGAAAGTTTAACGGCCGAGCAAAAAGAAGCCTCGGATTTTGTTGGAACGGTTTTGGCTGATACAGAGGACGTCTGGACTCCTATATTTAAACAGTTAGGTAAAAGCTATACGCCACCTAAATTAGTTTTGTTTAGTGGAATAGCTCAATCAGGATGTGGTACTGCCCAATCTGCGATGGGGCCATTTTATTGTCCTGCAGACCAAAAGGTTTATATCGATACAGAATTCTTTAAAGATATGCGTCAGCAAATGGGAATTTCTGGTGAGCAGAACCAAACTGAACTTTCTAGGGAAGATCAGGCTGGCGATTTCGCACAAGCTTATGTGGTTGCACATGAAGTAGGGCACCATGTTCAAACCTTGCTGGGTATTTCGTCACAAGTACAGCAAGCCCGTGCACAAGTCAGCCAAAGAGAAGGTAACCAATTATCTGTTCGTCAAGAATTACAAGCTGACTGTTTAGCGGGGATTTGGGCGAGTCATAATCAACAGCGAACTCAATTTTTAGAGCAAGGTGACATTGAAGAGGCGATGGATGCTGCTCAAAAAATTGGAGATGATTATTTACAAAAGCGTTCCACAGGTCAGGTCGTTCCGGATAGCTTTACTCATGGTAGTAGTGAACAGCGCATGCATTGGTTTCAGGTTGGTTTAAAAACTGGTGATATTAACCAATGCGATACTTTTAATAATCCAGTTTAAAATTCTATAGGATGAGTCTTGTTAAACATAATTTAATAAGCTCATCTTTTTTGTTTCGATCATGACTATAAATAATGTTAAGAAATTTAACAGATTGATAGATTGTTCAATCAATTCGTTAAACTTGCATCCTAATTTCTGTTTTTTATGATTATGGCATTGTTTATGTCAGCTTTTTATTAAGTTTGGTCGATCTAGCAAAGTTGTTTATTTGGTCGTTGACCCAGAAGAAGGGTATTCATGGGTAATTTTTTTCTATTACAAGCTTTTACAGTGGTTTTTGCACTATCAATTGCAACCACGATCTTTAATAAGCGTATTTTAGGCTTTCCACAGGCGATTGGTGTTCCTCTAGTCTCAGCAATTTTTGTCTTTATTCTACAGTGGGGTGCCAGCCTACTAAATGGTAACCAGTTTATTACCATTAACATTCATAATATTGAAGAAGCAGTACGCCATATCGATTTTTATGATTTTTTAATTAATGGTGTTATTTGTTTTATTCTAACTTCTTCTGCACTCAAATTTAAAATCTCAGATCTAAAAAGTTATTGGAAGCAAATCAGTATTTTGGCAACGATTGCCTTAGTACTTTGTGCTGTATTGTTTGGTAGTTTACTCTACGGATTCCAATTACTGGTTGGATATCATGTGCCAATTCTGGTGCTGTTACTTTTAGGTGCAGCTTTAGGGGCAACAGACCCAATTGGTATTAAAGGTGTGCTTAGTTCGATTCGAGCACCACATCATTTAATTGTTAAGCTAGAAGGTGAATCATTATTTAATGATGCAATGTGTATTGCATTGTTTATGACTTTGCTTAATGTTTTACAGGGTGAACATTTTTCATTGGTAGCGACATTAGAAGCTCTACTTTATGAAATTGTTGTCGCCGTCGGGATTGGTTGGGCATTTGGGGTAGGAGGGTTGCGTTTATTACGTGGTAAACACGAAATGGAGTCCCTGATTTTAACAACAGCTTTACTCGCAAGTGGAACATATTTAGTCGCTTTGTTTGCTCATGCATCAGCTCCGATTGCTTGTGTAATTGGTGGCTTAATTGTTGGAAACAAATGGAAAGAAATACGAGAAGAACGGGAGATTCATGAGGTTAACCATTTTTGGCATACAGTGGAAGGAATTATTAACTCATTCTTATTTACTTTAATTGGCTTAGAGTTATTTATTCTTGATCTAAACTTTAGCCTGATTTTAGGCGGTATTATTGCGTTCTTTATTCTTCATATTTCTCGTTTTGCTGCCAACTTTATGGCTTTCGCTTTTTTCCCCACAATGCGTAGAACCAAAAGCTACAATGGTAGTTTGACTATTTTATCTTGGGGTGGGGTACGAGGAGGAATTTCACTTGCATTGATTTTGGCAGTAGCCAATATCCCTGCCTTAAGTCCCTATAGTAGTATTCTGATTGGATATACATTTATTAGTGTATTGTTATCAGGTATTGTGTGCGGTTTAGGCTTACCAGCTGTGATGAATGCTTTTTATTACAACCCCAACGAAGAAACTGAAGGCTTAAAAGGCTTCTATCAAAGGTTGTGCCATAAGATGAACCGAAGAGGTTTTCAGTATATTGTGGGGGAGGATGCGCTGGGTAGAGAAACAATCACCGTTTATAATCCAGATATTCTTGTAGACCAAAAAACTGAGGATGGAATTGCGACAATGCATGATCCGAATAAGTTACAAGAAGTAAAAAGATTTGAGAGTCCAGATAATTTCTAAATATAAATATTTTTAAAATTTATAAGATATTTAAAAATGAGGTTTTAGTGTAATAGTAAAATATTACCTAAAGCCTTTTTTTTCTATATATATCATTAATAATATATTTTATTTTATTAAGATATTAATAATTGTTATATGAATATTTTAATTAAATGATTTTTCAACAAATGGTAAATAGAAAAATAATAAATTTGTTTTATATATAAAACGTTTAACGTGATTTTTCATTAAATTAACTTAAGAAAAACTTAACTAAGACTTATATATAATTTCTATTAATTAAAATTTTTTCTTTAGGTACTTTAGTATTTGTTTTTTTTATTTTAAAGTGTTTAATGTAAAAATGATCACATTACTTAATGTTTTTAAGTTGTAGGTCAAAAACTTAGAAAGATTAAGTAAAAAGAATTATATATAAAATCATTTAAATCAATAATATAAAAGGAATACAGATATGCCTGAAATACAAATTATTGCCAAGGATAGTCACGATACCTTGTCAACAATCAAGGGAACTTCTGCAAAGCTTTCAGAAGCGTCGGTCGTATTGGTAAAAGTGGCTGCCAGTGATGTATTGGTAGTGAATAGGGAGGGGACCAATGCAGTCATTCGCCTGAAAAATGGCGAGACTATTGTTATTGAAGGCTTCTTTAGTGGAACAGCTGAGCCTAAAGATAACAGTCTTGTTTTTCAAGATGAAAATGGACAGTTGATTTGGGCAAAATTCAAAGATGCTGAAAATGATGCGGACGCCGATGCCGATGCGGACGCTGACGCAGACAGTGATGTTGAACCACAAGCTCTGGTAGCTGAGGATTTACCTGCTGCTTTACCGGCAGAAGCACCACAAGAGTTGGTATCTGACGTTATTTACCAGCCTATTTCTTCAATTGAACCATTACTTTATCACGATGCAGGTGTAAACCCATGGTTGTGGGCAGCTATTCCTTTAGTTGCGGGCGGTATTATCGCTGCAGCATCGAATAGTGATAATGATGATGACTCAACACCTGCTGACACTACTCCACCAAATACAGATGGAGTTACTTTCTCTGTTGACCCTGTTACTTCAGATAACGTAATTAATGCATCAGAAGCAGCAGGTAATGTCACGATTACTGGTGTTTTGAAAAACATTCCAGCAGATGCGGCCAATACGGCCGTTACAGTTGTTATTAATGGGGTAACTTATAATGCAACTGTAGACAAAACAGCGGGTACATGGACAGTAAGTGTGCCTGGTAGTGGTTTAACAGCTGATGCAGATAAAACCATTGATGCGACTGTAACGTTTACAGATGCGGCAGGTAATAGCAGTACTGTTAAAGATACACAAACTTATACGATTGATACTGCTGCTCCTAATACGGATGAGGTTGATTTTTCGGTTGATTCTGTAACAGCTGACAATGTGATTAATGCATCAGAAGCGGCTGGGGATGTCACTATTACAGGTGTTTTGAAAAATATTCCGTCAGATGCAACCAATACTGTAGTAACAGTTGTTGTGAATGGGGTGACTTATACTGCAACTGTAGATAGTGAAGCAGGAACATGGACAGTAAATGTTCCAGGCAGTGGCTTAGAGGCTGATGCAGATAAAACCATTGATGCTACTGTAACGTTTACAGATGCAGCAGGTAACAGCAGTACGGTTAGCGATACACAAACTTATACACTTGATACGACTGCACCAACGGTTGTACTTGAAGATGTTTCTACTAATGATAATACTCCTGCATTAACAGGTACTGTAAGTGACCCAACAGCGACTGTTGTGGTTACTATTGATGGTGTTGATTATCCTGCAGTAAATAACGGTGACGGCACCTGGACGCTTGCAGACAATACACTTCCTGCGTTAACTGATGGTCCACACACTGTTACCGTGACTGCAACTGATGCAGCAGGTAATAAAGGTACTGATACAGGTGTTGTGACTGTTGACACAGCTGCACCAAATACAGCTGGTGTTAACTTTGCAGTTGATTCTGTTACTTCTGATAATGTAATTAATGCATCAGAAGCGTCAGGCAATGTCACTGTTACAGGTGTATTGAAAAATGTTCCGGCAGATGCAGCAAATACAGTGGTCACTGTTGTGATCAATGGCCAGACGTATACTGCAACTGTAGACAGTGCAGCAGGTACATGGACAGTAAGTGTACCTGGCAGCGGTTTGGTTGCTGATACAGATAAAACGATTGATGCTAAAGTGACCTTCACTGATGCAGCAGGTAATAGCAGCACAGTTAACGATACACAAACTTATACACTGGATACAGCTGCTCCTTCAGCGCCAGTGATTGACCCGGTTAACGGGACAGACCCAATTACAGGTACAGCAGAACCTGGTTCAACAGTAACAGTAACCTATCCTAATGGTAACACAGCAACAGTTGTAGCCGGACCGGATGGTACTTGGACTGTACAAAACCCAGGCTTAAATGATGGTGATAAAGTTGAGGCAATTGCTACTGATCCAGCAGGCAACCCATCTTTACCAGGTACAGCTACTGTTGATGCAGTTGCACCAGTAGTTATTCTAAATGATCTATTAACGAATGACAGCACCCCTGCGTTAATCGGTACAGTGAACGATCCGACTGCAACCGTGGTGGTGAATGTAGATGGCACTGACTATCCGGCAGTGAACAATGGTGACGGCACCTGGACGCTTGCAGACAATACACTTCCTGCATTAACCGATGGCCCACACACCATTACCGTGACTGCAACAGATGCAGCAGGTAACGTAGGTACAGATACAGGTGTTGTGACAGTTGATACAGCAGCTCCAGCAGCACCAGCGATTGACCCGGTTAACGGGACAGACCCAATTACAGGTACAGCAGAACCTGGTTCAACAGTAACTGTGACTTATCCGGATGGTAGTACAGCAAGTGTTGTTGCAGGACCGGACGGTAGTTGGACTGTGCCAAACCCAGGCTTAAATGATGGCGATACAGTAACGGCAGTAACAGAAGATCCTGCTGGCAATACATCAGGCCCAGCAACAGCTGTGGTTGATGCGGTTGCGCCGACAGTAGCGCTTAACGATGTATTGACCAATGACAGTACACCTGAGTTAACCGGTACAGTGAACGATCCGACTGCAACCGTGGTGGTGAATGTAGATGGTACTGACTATCCGGCAGTGAACAATGGAGACGGCACCTGGACGCTTGCCGACAATACACTTCCTGTGTTAACTGATGGCCCACACACCATTACCGTGACTGCAACAGATGCAGCAGGCAATGCAGGTACAGATACAGGTGTTGTGACAGTTGATACAGCTGCTCCAGCAGCACCAGTGATCGACCCCGGTTAACGGGACAGACCCAATTACAGGTACAGCAGAACCTGGTTCAACAGTAACAGTAACTTATCCAGACGGTAGTACAGCAAGTGTTGTAGCAGGACCGGATGGTACTTGGACTGTGCCAAACCCAGGCTTAAATGATGGCGATACGGTAACAGCAGTAACAGAAGATCCTGCTGGCAATACATCAGGCCCAGCAACAGCTGTGGTTGATGCGGTAGGCCCAAATACCGATGGTGTTAACTTCACAGTTGATTCAGTAACAGCTGACAATGTGATTAATGCATCAGAAGCAGCGGGTAATGTCACGATTACTGGTGTTCTGACAAACGTTCCTTCAGATGCGGCTACTACAGCCGTTACAGTTGTTATTAATGGGGTAACTTATACTGCAACTGTAGACAGTGCCGCAGGTACATGGACAGTAAGTGTGCCTGGTAGTGGTTTAACAGCGGATGCAGATAAAACAATTGATGCCAAAGTAACCTTCACTGATGCAGTAGGTAATAGCAGCACTGTTAATGATACACAAACTTATACAGTCGATACCACAGCACCAAATGCACCTGTACTTGATCCAATCAATGCAACTGACCCAGTGAGCGGTACAGCAGAACCTGATTCTACAGTGACTGTGACATATCCTGATGGCACCACTGCAACAGTCGTGGCAGGCACAGATGGCAGCTGGTCAGTACCAAACCCGGGCAATCTGGTGGATGGCGATACAGTGACTGCAACAGCGACTGACCCTGCAGGCAATACTTCATTGCCAGGTACAGGCACAGTCTCTGCCGACATCACACCGCCGGTGGTTGCACTTGATGATGTGTTGACGAATGACAGCACACCAGCACTCACTGGTACAGTGAACGATCCGACAGCAACAGTGGTTGTGAACGTGGATGGTGTTGACTATCCAGCAGTGAACAATGGTGACGGCACCTGGACGCTTGCAGACAATACACTTCCTGCATTAACTGATGGTCCACACACCATTACCGTGACTGCAACAGATGCAGCAGGCAATGCAGGTACAGATACAGCAGTGGTAACAATTGATACCACCGCACCAAATGCACCTGTACTTGATCCAATCAATGCAACTGACCCAGTGAGCGGTACAGCAGAACCTGGTTCTACAGTGACTGTGACATATCCTGATGGCACCACTGCAACAGTCGTGGCAGGCACAGATGGCAGCTGGTCAGTACCAAACCCGGGCAATCTGGTGGATGGCGATACAGTGACTGCAACAGCGACTGACCCTGCAGGCAATACTTCATTGCCAGATACAGGCACAGTCTCTGCCGACATCACACCGCCGGTGGTTGCACTTGATGATGTGTTGACGAATGACAGCACACCAGCACTCACTGGTACAGTGAACGATCCAACAGCCACTGTGGTTGTGAACGTGGATGG